>CANETG010000005.1 GCA_947440875.1 Bacteriovoracaceae bacterium | reverse complement strand
TGACGGTGAAGTTACTGTGTCTGCCCCGTTAGCGCACAAAAAAATGACCCGTTCTACAGTTCTTCTTAAAAGAGGATTCGTCCCAACGAATACAGATATTATCTTTGAAGATGGTGCCGGAAGTGTTTCCTTACCAGTACTCCCCCAAGAATTATTTGATGACCTGATGGGTCCGTTCGAAAATAATGGCGCGATTGGTGCCGTCCTCGTTGAACTTGATGACACGACGGAAATTGCGAAGCTCGATGTGCCATTTGGCAAGGTTATCACTCTTGATGGCAACATGAGGGAGACGACCAGCGAGGATTTTCGCTACCAGTTGTTTGTTGGGGTTAAGGCAGGCAATGCGATTCTTTCTTACACACATGGAAATGAAGTGACTCATAAAATAATTCATATCCATGAACGTGAACTGACATATGAAGCGAATTATTTTGAGACAGAAAATATAGATCAGGTCATGCTTTTCCAAGAAGATCTTCTCTCGCGTGAAAAGTCACCGCTCGTAACGGCTTCTGAAAATGTAAAAGTCTTTGCTAAAAATATTTTTGGTGAAAAACTTAATCAGAATACTTATAGAGTTGATTTTGGAAAAGTCCTTCTCGGAGCGAGAAACTATCTAGAGTTAACCCACGAGAGAGAGTCTTTGTTTGTTGGGACAAAAAACGAAACAAAAATTGCGATTCCATCTGAAAACCTAATTCGTCATGTTCTAAGTTCGCTCCCTGAAAGCCAACTCGGAAATCGTTGTGCCATACAGGTAAATACCAAAAAGAAAATTTCGGAAGTCTTAGTCGGATCTGAATCAATAGGCGAAACCCTTATGGTAAATGCTCAGTATCTTGATGCTGACGGAAAATTCTATGAATCGGCGAGTGAAAAAACGAGGAAAGTAGTTATCTTTGGTGAGAACCAAGGTGCTGAAGCCCAGGACATGAATGGGAAAGTAAATTTAAAAATCACTTATCTCGATGGTAGTGTCGACTTCCTCGGGACATACTGCTCACCCAATACTTATCTCGTCGAACAACTTTGATTCCTGACGAGCTGTGGCCAGTCCTTAGGCTTCTTACTAACCGTCGTCCTTTCTTCCAAAGCATAAAATTTCGAAGCAGGTAAACTTTTCTTAGTGGAAAGTAATGTGCCCTTTGAGAACGTCTTTTTAAAATCTCGTATATGATCATTGTAAAAAGTTACCTCCTTCAGCTGTTTTGGGCTTAGTTCTTTATCCAATCGTAACGAACATTTCGTGATCGAAAAGATGAGGTTGCTGGCGGCATCATCGCGCTCGGACCGGTGAATTCCTGGAAATAAATCATCCTCATAGGCCATGACATGAACGAGTGCTAAAAATTCAGCATAGAAGTTCTTAGAGGCAAAACCAAAAGAGCTTGAAGAGCTGTGTCGTATTATATCTTCGAGGTCTAAGTTGGGAATAGAGGCAAGCTTTCGTCGAGACTTAAGAAGGTGCTTCGTTCCCGAGTTGTAGGAAGTAACAGTCAGATCCCATTTCTTCATTATGCGGTGATTTTCTTTCAAAAGATTAGCTGCCGCGATCGAAGATAATCCAACGTTAAAGCGGTAATCAATGGTGCTCGTCCGCTTAGGTAAATAATAACTTCCGATTAGTGGCATGAACTGCCAAACACCGAGTGCACTTACCTTTGAATGCGCCCTGGGGTTGAAGCTTGATTCCAAGAATGGAATGACTGCGAGCTCACGAGGAAGAGAATGTTTTTCAAAATATGAGCGCAGGAACCTTTGGTACGGTATCGACCGGCGAAGGCCTGCTTCGATAAAATCCTTTTGGCCTGTTTGAATACGAATATTATCACGTAACTTCTTAAAGAGAGCAGAGCGTGTCTTTCTTTCTGAAGGGAGATCAGTACCACCATTTTTTATCGCCCGAAAAATCTCTCGGGATTCTGCGTTCATATTGTGAGGATCTTTCATTAACAAATTGAGAGAACTCTTCAATTCATTCATTCTTTCACGCGATAGCTTTTGTTGAAGTACATAAAGAGTATTTGAGTTAATACCCTTACGTTTAAGACCGGAGAAATCGAGAACTTTGTAAATGATTGAAAGATTACTTCTATCGTGGATTGCAACTTGCGTTGACTCAAGTTTGGTATAGATCAGAAACCAAAAGCGAACACTTGAGTAATAAAAATCATTTATCTGAAAAACAGAATTTACGCGTTCGTCATGATCGCGAAGATAAGGATCTAAAGCTTTTTGGGAATAGAAGGGAACTTCGATTACATCA
The DNA here is from genome assembly GCA_947440875.1 of Bacteriovoracaceae bacterium. Taxonomy (GTDB): domain Bacteria; phylum Bdellovibrionota; class Bacteriovoracia; order Bacteriovoracales; family Bacteriovoracaceae; genus Peredibacter. The sequence continues at coordinate 26,254 of CANETG010000005.1, read as the reverse complement.
TCTCGAGACTTTGCAGGTAATAAACGTTGCCCGAGTTCAAAGCCAAAATAGGGATCAGAGGCCGTGACTAGAAATAATGTGAGAACAGCTAAAATTGAATACTTGAAAATCATTTCTGTCCAAGGATCTGCATTGTTCGCTTATAGCCAGATTCAACTGCGTGAGTAGAAACTTTTGGATTGAGCGAAAAGGAATTTGAGAAAAATAACTTATAATCATGGTGGTCAGGATAGATATCAATCAGTTTTACCTTCGGATTGATATTCAACTTACGCTGAAGAATCGCCATGATTTCTCGCCGATGGGTTTGTGAGAATCTCTCCATCTTCATGTAGTCATTCACGGTGTCCATGATATCTATCGCCTTTGCTCTCTCTGCACGGCTGGCGATAATTTTTTTCTGAATCATGAGATAAATCGATTGGATCGCAATCGAGGGAAGACCATAGTTCACCAGCGAGCCAACCTCATCGTGGAAATGATACGGTGTGTGTGTCCAGGAACTAATAATGACGTCACACCCATTATCCTCTGCGACGTGCGTGGAAAGCGTTTCGCGAATCTCACCGTCGATGTAATAATCGACTTCATTCTTTTGACGATTTTTAATTGGATAAGGGCAGTAGAACGGGGGCACGCTCATGGTCGCGGCGGCCGCGTAAGAAACGTTCGTTCCGGTGTAATACACTGACGTACTGTCGTGACTCGGATTAGGATAATTATATTTAGAAAAAATTACTTTTCGTGAATGGTCGAGCTGAGTCGCTACAATGAAAAGGTCTGAATTAAAATCTTCAAACGAATCGTTTGTAATAACATTCTCAACGAGATAATTCCGGAGACCCTCCGTTGTAAAAAATCCGGGGAGAGTAGTGACTGGTTTTAAAAGAGTTTTTAGGAACACGGGTAGTCCATCAAGGGGATAGTAGAGATCACCTTTCGGAGCACGTAGTTCAGGACGCTTAATCGTAAACATTTCTTTGTAGGAAATTCCTTTGAGTTTTGACCCTTTTATCCCAATTGTGGCCTGGATAACGTCCTGGGGAGTGTAACCACTCGCCAGATAGACACAGATAAGTGCACCGGCACTTGATCCAACATAAGTTCCGATCTCAAGGCTTCGGGGATTGAGGTCCTGCGGAGATGTTTTATTGTTTTTTAGATAAAAGCCAAGCTCTTCCAGTGCGAGAGTTACACCCAAATGCCAGGCAGCTGCCTTGACTACGCCTCCAGAGAGAACGAGGGCAATTTTTTTATTTTTAAGTTCGTTTAGATCAACTGACATGAGCGCTCGGGTAACGGGTTTAATTTTTTGATTTTGCACATCTTAATCGGTTTCTTTATCATAAAGTTAAGAGAAGGAGTATCAATGAGTTCCACCGACGGCGTCTGGTTATCCATCGATGATTATTCAAGATACAAAAGCGTCTCTACGACAACGACACGAAGACACATCAAAAATAATATTTTGAAGTACCGGGAAGAGAACGGAAAGTATTTTATCTATGTTCCTTCATCGGAGCGCGTGAAAATGCGCGAGGGTGAGGAAGTATTAAGGCTAAAGCTTGAACTAGAACTTCTTCGAGGAAGAGAAAGAACTCTTCAGAACGAAAATCATGAGCTGCGCATGCTGGTAGATCTCTATGAGGGAAACCGCGTTTCTGTTAATCCACCGGAACTCCCGCATTTTTATGATTAAACCCATCCTGATATTCTTTTTTTTGTTTTCATTCCAGGCGTATGCACAGTCCTCGATGAGACGATGCACACTTCTTCCCATCACTGATTCGGTTGGGGGGGCAATCGGTTTTAAGGTTTTTGAGCAAATAGAAAGCAATTTAAAAAAGAGTAATTGGTGCACCTACATTTCTAATTCATCGATGATCACTGTCTTCAGCCGTTACCGCGAAAACCTTCCGCAGTATTTAAAGAAAAAAGAAGTGATAGCGACCGTCGCCGACAAATTGAAAGTGGGATCAATTATTCGTATTGGCATTGTGAACGAAGTCAAAGGTGTCGAGCTTCAAATGGAAGTTTACGGCGAAAATGGAGAAGATCTTTTCTTCACCGAGAAAACAATTCTCCAGACCGATGACATTGAGGTCATTGCATCTTCACTGGGGAACTGGCTTGATACTTACGCTAAGATGATTCCGTATGACGCCACAGTGACGGGAATACTTGGTGATCAAATTACTCTCGATGTTGGTAAGGGTTACCCTATTCAGATTGGTCAAAAATTTATTGTGAAACGTCTTGTGACCAAGAAAAAGCATCCTCTTTTTAAAAAAATTGTGGACTGGGAATCAACGCTTCTTGCCGAGGGAAGTGTTTTTAATATTTCGGATAATCAGGCTCTTGGAATGATAAAAGTTTACAAAGATGACCAAAAATTAGCTCCGGGCGACTGGGTAAGACTTGAAGCATTCCGTGCAGAAGATAAAATTATTGATCCAGAAAAGGACGAGGAAGAAAAACTGGGAACTCTCGGACTATTTTCAGTCTCGCTATTTGGTTCAAGCTCAAGCGTTGATACGAACACACCAACGGGTCCCAATCGCTTTAGCGGTAATACTTTTGGGGTAGATCTTCGCGCAGAGGGCTGGATTACAAGACAGTATTTTGCTGCCTTTGAAATCATGCGCTCTCTTGGTGGGGTGGAGAAATCTTCTGGTAGTCCAGTTAAGTCTAGGGCGAATGTAAACAACGGATCCTTCAAGCTTACAGGGGGGTACAAGTATCTTCCTATCGGATTTTTTTACGGACCTCAAATTGACCTCTACGCCGGTTACGCGAACAAAAGTTTTGATGTGGATTATTCAGCTGCCGATGGACTAGGGCAGCAATCATTTTCAGGGATTCTCTTTGGAGTCGGGGCAAATATTCCAATAAATCGTGAGTACCGCTTTTTTACGGCTGCTGACTTTATCCCCATACCGACTTTTACCGACGACGACGATATTTACGGCTCGGCCAAAAGTGCATCTTCGCTTGATCTCGAAGTCGGAATTAAATATCAGTACACTGTTCGTATGACTTTGGATGCGAGTCTTGAAACGCGATCGAGTAAGGCAAAATTAAATACAAATTTTAAGGAAGTGTCCTATAAAGATAACGTCCTCAAACTCGGTGCAACTTTCAATTTCTGAAGCAGGACAATTCACGTTTTCCTAAGCTATATTTAGACCATGAAAGTGAACCGTATCCATGAGCTTGAAAGGCTTATTCTCCACCATAAAGAACGTTACTATAGGGGAAAGGCGGAAATTTCCGACGAGAAATATGACATGCTCGAAGGCGAGCTAAAAAAGCTTGATATCAATAATCCTGTTCTTGGACTCATCGGATTTAAGCAGCTCGAAAACGTCGCGAAGGTTGAGCATCAAAGAAAAATGCTTTCATTAGATAAAACTTATGAAGAAAAAGACCTTACGAAATGGATTGGTAAAGAAGATGTTGTGAGCGTTTTCAAGATAGATGGATCGAGCTGTTCATTGGTCTATGAAAACGGTCATCTCTTAGTTGCAAAAACCAGAGGTGATGGGTCCGTGGGTGAAAACATTACACGGAAAGCACTTTTTATCCCTGACCTCCCGAAATCGGTCAAGAAATTAAAAAACTTTGAAGTGCGCGGTGAAGTTTATTGTCTCGAATCAAAATTCTTCCAACTGACTGATGAAATGAAGGCCCTGGGCCTTGAGTCACCTACTTCCCAACGAAATATCGTAGCTGGCCTTCTTGGCCGGAAAGAAAATATTCAGCTTTGCCGTCATTTAAGTTTTCAAGCATTTGATCTCCTCACGGATGAGAAGTTTAAAAAAGAACACGAAAAGCTCGATCTCTTGAAAGAGATGGGATTTATCACTCCAGATTATGAAATACATCAATCGGGAAAAAATTTATCTTCCATAATTAAAGAGGCTAAAGATTTCAGTACTTCGGGTGACTATCTCATCGACGGTCTCGTTTTTGTTTACGATGACCTTAGACTTCATGAGGAATTAGGTGAGACATCTCACCATCCTCGCTACAAGATGGCATTTAAGTTCGCGGGCGATACCAAAATAACAACGATCAATGAAATTCAATGGGGTGTTTCTCGTTCTGGGACACTGACTCCGGTGGCACTCGTTGCTCCGGTAGAGCTATCAGGTGCAATGATTGGTCGTGTGACTCTTCATAATTTTGGTCTGGCTCGAAATTTTGAACTTAAACCCGGCGATAAAATCGAGATTATTCGCTCAGGGGAAGTGATACCAAAATTTCTGGGAGTCACTGAGCGGGCCAGAGGCAAATTCGTCTACCCCGAAAATTGCCCAAGCTGCAACAGTGAGTTAAAAATCGAAGACATTTGGCTTTTTTGTGAAAACGAGAGATGTCCTGCAAAAGTTAAAGAGGAAATCCTCAATTACATTCATAAATCCGGCGTCGAAGATATTTCTGATAAACGTCTTGAAGAGCTTATTCTTAAGGGCTTAGTGCAAACAATTCCGGATCTCTATCGCCTCTCAGAAGAAGATTTTCTGAAGCTTGATAAAGTTAAAGAGAAGCTTGCTTCAAAAATGTTCGAAAATATTTCTAAGACTAAAGAGCAGACCCTCACTCAATTTATCTCGGCGATTGGAATTGAGGGCGTTTCCACGGCGAAGAGTGAGAAAATTATTGACCAGGGATACAATACAATTGATAAAATTCTATCTCTTACAGCCGAGAAAATGATTGCGATCGAAGGATTCGCTGAGAAGTCCTCAACCGAGATCGTTTCTAGTCTGAAACGAAAAGAGCGACTCATCCGAGAGCTTCTTAGTGTAGGAGTGAAGCTGAAGACAGAAGAAATAAATACGGGGTCTGGGCCTCTTGCCGGAATGAAATTTTGTATCACAGGAGAATTAAGTACCCCTCGGGCGGAGTTTGAAAAACTAATCAAAAAAAATGGCGGAGTGATGGTTTCGTCGGTTTCGAAAAATACAACCTACCTTGTGACTAACGAAACCGATGGAGGCTCTAGTAAATTTGTGAAAGCAAAGGATCTAGGTATTTTAATAATCAATGAGGCAGTTCTCATTAAAATGACTATTAACTAAAACAAAGAATGGGGTATCGTCCCACTTCAGAACTAAATTTAACCCTTTGTTAAACAATGCAGACATCTGTGAGCACTGATTGTATTTGGTAAGAAAATTTTAACAGGGGCATTCATGGCAAAGATTAAAACAGTATTCACTTGTCAGGATTGTGGTTATCAAACAGTAAAATGGTTAGGGAAGTGCCCAGATTGCAACCAGTGGAATTCCTTTTCTGAAGAAGAAACGATCAAGCCAGTAAGTAGTAAGGGTGCCCCGAAATCTATTGCTGGCAGAGAATCAAAACCCAAGACAATATCCCAAATTGAAGTAGAGGCGGTTGAAAGATACGTTACCAATATTAGGGAATTTGATCGAGTCATGGGCGGTGGTGTGACAATTGGATCCCTGACCTTAATTGGTGGCGAGCCCGGAATTGGTAAATCCACACTTCTCATGGAAGTTTGCGGCAAGCTTATCGATAATTATAAAAACGAAAGGATTCTTTATGTCTCTGGCGAGGAGTCTGAAGGCCAGGTTGCTCAACGTTCAAAACGTCTCGGCGTGAAAAACGAGAATTTTTATATTTATAATGAAACCAACTGGCAGAACGTACTTGCTCAAGTCAAAGAGTTACAACCAAAGTTTCTTGTCCTCGACTCCATTCAGACAACGCATTCAAATCAAGTCGACTCGGCTGCAGGAACTCTCACCCAAATAAGAGAGGTCACTTACGAGCTCATGAATTATGCCAAGTCTTATGATCTCACTTGTTTTCTGATTGGGCACGTCACAAAAGAAGGCCAGATCGCAGGCCCCAAGGTCCTTGAGCATATGGTTGATACGGTCATTTATTTTGAAGGTGATCAGCTCGGTCAATACCGAATGCTTCGGGTGATGAAGAATCGTTTCGGTAATACCAATGAGGTAGGAATTTTTGAGATGCAAGAAAAGGGCCTGGTAGAAATTAAGAATCCTTCTCAGTACTTTCTTGAACAATCTCTTGCGGGATCCTATGGTCGCTCCCTGACCTGTATCCTCGAGGGAACGCGCTCTCTCTTTGTTGAAATTCAAGCACTGGTGGTTGAAAATAAATTTGCTCAAGGAAGAAGAACGACTCAGGGATTAGATTCGAATCGTGTGGCTTTGCTCGTCGCTGTGATTGATAAATACTTCGGTATTCCGCTTTCCTACAATGATATTTATGTGAACGTTGTTGGTGGAATGAAACTCACTTCTCGAGAATCAGATCTCTCCGTTATCGCATCTCTTCTCAGTTCCTACCATAATCGAGCGGTTGACACCGAGACGATTTTTCTCGGAGAGGTTGGTCTCACGGGAGAAGTTCGTTCGATTCCGATGATGGAAATTCGTTTAAAAGAAATTGCGCAGATGAATTACAAAAGAGTTGTAACTTCAAAGCGAGCAGCGGCTGACTTTAAAGGTAAATTTAATCTTAATATCGTCGGCATTGAAAAAGCTGACGAACTCAAGAAATTACTTTTTCAGTAATTAGAGATACAGACGCTTGATTGTCTCATCCCAAAGTTTTTTCTTATTTGGAAAGTACGGATTCTTCTCAGGAGTAAATTCTTTTTCTAGTTTCCAGTACCGGCCGAGGTCCTCAATGGAAACTTCGCCTTTGGCGACGAGGCAACCTACTGCGACTCCAAACGCGGTCGTATCAATACACGCCGGCCGTAGAATTGTTTTTTGTGAAAAGTTGGCTTGCATCTGCATGAGAAGATCATTCGATGCTGCCCCACCGTCGACACGAATATCATTCAATCGCGGAAAGTCTTTTTTAAAGCTTGAAACAGAGTCGTTGAGTGAGAGGGCTATGCCCTCGAGGCACGCTCTAGCGATGTGCCCAGTGTGTGTGTCCCTGGTAAGTCCCACAATCGCAGCCTTTGCCTGGGAATTCCAATAAGGTGTTCCGATACCCGTAAAAAATGGCATGAAGAGAACGTGTTCCATTTGAGAAAGATCCGTAACTTCCTCTGCTATTTTTGAAACTTCTGATGAGCTTTGAATGGATTTTAGATTATCGCGTAACCACTGAACGGCCGCTCCTGCGATGTAGGCCGAGCCCTCTAATGCATAGATTTTTTTTCCGCGGAAAGAATAGGCCGCTGTACTGAGAAGTCCCGTTTGGGAATAGATAAGTTTTTCACCGGTATTGAGGAGGAGAAAGGCACCAGTCCCGTAAGTTGACTTGATATCTCCCTCGAGGACGCACGCCTGTCCAAAAAGTGCTGCTTGCTGGTCTCCCAAAATAGAAAGGATCGGGATTCCATCCGGGAGGATACCCGCATTTTTTGTTTCGCCGAAACTTGAGAAGGATTCTCTCATCTCAGGTAGAAACTCTCGAGAAATATTAAAAAAATGAAGGAGATCATTATCCCATTGAAATGTCTCTAGACTCATGAGCATGGTTCGAGAGGCATTCGATGCTTCAGTGACAAAATTAATTCCATCCGTAAGACGATAGACCAAGAATGAATCAACTGTAGATAGGCAAAGATCTTTTCTGTCTGCGGCAACTTTCACAGACGGAACGTGGTCGAGTAACCAGCGCATCTTTGTTCCTGAAAAATAGGGATCTAGAGGAAGTCCTGTTTTTTTACGACATTTTTCTTCATAGCGAGTTCTATTCTGGTCACAGTATTCCGCCGTTCTCCGGTCTTGCCACACGATTGCATGGTGAAGCGGTTTTCCTTTTTTATCGAACGCACAGGTTGTTTCCCGCTGGTTTGTAATCCCGATTGCGCTGATATTTCTAGGATTGATGTTTTGTCTTTTTAAAACTGTTTCAACAGATTTTCCGACAGAACTCCAAATATCTTCAAGATCATGCTCAACCCAACCCGGCTTAGGATAGATCTGTCGATAATCACTTTTTTCTTTGTCCAGAATCTGAAGTGTTTTGGCATCGATGATTAGAGCTGTAGACCCGGTTGTTCCTTGATCTATGGCCAGTAGATATTTCATGAAATTTCCTTCGCGTATTTCTAAGGAAATTCTACGGTTTTTGTTCCAGGTTTGTCGTCTATGATGAGATTGACTGAGTACTCCCAATAACGCGACAGGCTTCGATTCATGAAACCCACGAAGGCAAAGGAGATTCCTGAAAGAACGACAAGAAGAAGAATAAACTCCACGAGGGCCTGACCCTTTTGCCTGACCCTTTTCATTTTGGACAAGAATGTAGGAAAGTTCCGGTGCTTCATAAATCCATTTTTTTAAGATAGAATGGGTTCACTTTTCCAGGGCGTTTTACCAATGAAAAAACTGATTCCCGCTCTCCTCTTCATGATGGCCTTCGCAGGTTTTCTTGCTAGCCAAATCCTGTGGGACTCCTATGATCTTAACGCGAAACAGGTGGAGCAGGATAAACAAAAGCATTCCGTCTACGAGACCAACTTCCAAGGCCTTAAGTTTACGACGTCCAAACAAACGAGTGTAGAACTCAGGAATGAAAAAGCCCCCATTATAGTGCTGAACTTCTGGGCATCTTGGTGTCTTCCTTGTCTTAAGGAGTTTCCGGGTCTGGTGAAGTTTCAGGAAAAATACCAGGGTAAAGTGAAGGTATTTGGGATTAATGGAGATGAGGAAGACCCGGTTGAGAATATTGATAAAGTCGAAAAAAAGTATGCACTCAACTTTGAATCAGCCGTTGATGCCCAAAGTGCTGTTTCGAATAAGTTTTTGATTAACACCTACCCCGTTTCGATTGTTTTCTATAAAGGGCGTGTGATTTACGTGAATAAAAAAATTCACGATTTCATGGCGCCAGAATTTTTAACATTGATCGACGAAGCGCTTAAGGGAAATTCACCCTAAGATTATTTCCCCAACTGTACGTGATGTGCGAGAGGCTCTCTGCACGAAAGAGTGCGAATCGAGCTTTCATGCCCGGGACAATCGCCCCTTGATCACCAATTCCAAGAGCGTGAGAAGCGTTCAACGTCATTCCACACCAGAGCTCCGCCTGATTTAATCTTAATTGAGGTGCCGCGAGGGATCCGATGAGAAGAATGTTATCGCAGTGACACGATCCTGGATTAAAATCAGAAGCAATGGCAACCTTTACCCCAGCATCTAGCATTGCCCGCGCTGGAGCAAGAGCTTTCCCAAGAAAAAATGCTGTCCCCGGAAGAAGAGTCGCGACAGTCCGAGAGGAAGCCAGGGCCCCGATTCCTTGCTCTGAAACTTTAAGTAAATGGTCTGCCGATAAAGATTCAAATTCAACGGCGATGCTCGCACCGTCATTATCGTTCAATTCATCCGCGTGAATTTTCGTCGCAATTCCGAGTGACTTTGCCAAAAGAAAAACTTTTTTCACATCATCAGATGAGAAGTAATTTTTTTCGTGAAAAATGTCGACGGCGTCGATTATTTTTTCTTTTGATAAATCCTCCAAAAGAGGAAGAACAACTTCTTCAACGTAATCGGCTGACGAGGGAAATGAGATTGGGATATCGTGAGCCGCAAGAAAAGTATTAAAAATTTTTATTCTCGGCTCAAAATGTTTTTTTATTTTGTGGATAAGTCTAGAAATTGCATGCTCTTTATCGAGATTTAGCCCGTAGCCTGATTTAATTTCAATCGTCCCCACACCGTACGAATAAAGTCTTTCAATCCGACGACAGGCACTTTCAAAAAGATCTTCAATTGATGCCTGATTCGTTTCATTCATGGTCAGAAGAATGCCGCCGCCGCGTTTCCTAATTTCTTCGTAAGAGACGCCGTTAAGTCGATCTGCGTATTCCTGTGCACGATCACCGCCGAAAACGATATGAGTGTGGGAATCAACCAATTCGGGAGTTAGGACATGATGAGAGAGATCAATTTGTTGATAACTTTGATAATTAATTGGGAGCTCAGAAGTTTTTCCGACCCAAACAATAAGATCATTTTCTAAAACTACTGCTCCACCTTGGATGAGACAAAGATCTTCGGGGAGAAGACGGCGGCCATCTTTACGGACAGCGCCCTCCAGGGTCAGAATCTCATTTAAGTTGCGGTAGACTTTATTCATAGAGAAGGGAACTTAATCTTCGTCTCAGAATCCTTCGCTACCCGCAAAGCAATTTCGTAACCAGCATCTGCGTGCCGAACAATTCCCATTCCGGAATCGGAATTCAACACTCTCGACAGTCTTATGTCCATTTCAGGAGTCCCGTCACAAACAATGACCATGCCCGAATGCTGAGAGTAACCCATTCCGACTCCACCTCCGTGATGAAGTGAAATCCACGAGGCTCCATTATTAATATTGATCATGGCATTGAGTAGTGGCCAATCAGAAACAGCATCTGATCCATCTTTCATCGCTTCTGTTTCACGATTGGGACTCGCAACTGATCCACAGTCAAGGTGATCACGTCCAATGACTATCGGTGCTTTAACTTTTTTCTCACGCACAAGTTTGTTGAATAAGAGTGCTGCTTTTTCTCTGTCTCCATATTTCAGCCAGCAAATTCTTGCGGGTAGTCCCTGAAACTGAATCATTTTGCCAGCTTTCTCAAGCCAGTTAATCATCGATTTATTTTCCGGAAAAAGTTCTTTAAGAGCATTGTCTGTGACGCGAATATCATCAGGGTCTCCTGAGAGAGCGATCCAGCGGAATGGACCAGATCCCTCACAGAAAAGAGGTCTGATGTAGGCGGGAACAAATCCGGGAAAGGCGAACGCTTCTTTGACTCCAACTTTCTGAGCACCGGCACGGAGATTATTTCCATAATCAAAAACGTGAGCTCCTTTCTTTTGGAATGCGATCATCACTCGCACGTGTTGTCCCATCGTTTCATATGAGTACTGAGTATATTTTTGTGGATCAGAAATTCTCAGTTCATTTGATTCTTCAAGTGTCATACCCGCCGGGATGTAACCATTGAGCGGGTCATGTGCTGAAGTTTGATCTGTGACGAGATCCGGAATGACACCTCGGTCGAGAACATACTCAAAAAAGTCCACCGCATTTCCGGTCACACCAATCGAAATGGCTTCGCCCTCTGTTTTCGCTTTGAGAGCAAGAGCGAGGGCCTCTTCAAACGAGCTTGCGAGAACATCAAGATATTTAGATTTAAGTCGCTTTTCAATCCGGGTGGGATCAACGTCACAACAGAGGCATACACCTTCGGCCATTTTGACCGCGAGTGGTTGCGCTCCACCCATTCCGCCTATTCCCCCGGTAAGAACAAGCTTACCCTTGAGAGTAGCATTTTCTCCGTAGTGGATCCGGGCCGCGGCCATGAACGTTTCGTAGGTTCCCTGAACGATTCCTTGAGAGCCAATGTAAATCCATGAGCCGGCAGTCATCTGACCGTACATCATGAGCCCTTCAGCTTTAAGTTTATTGAAGTGATCCCAGTTGGCCCATTCAGGAACCAGATTAGAGTTTGCGATAAGAACGCGAGGTCCCTGTGGATTACTTGGAAACACCGCCACTGGTTTTCCAGACTGAACAATGAGGGTCTCATCATTTTCAAGGTTCTGAAGAGTATGAATGAGGTCCTTAAGCGCTTTCGGATTTCTTGCGGCCTGGCCGTTACCGCCGTAGACGATAAGATTCTCGCGGTCTTCAGCCACGTCGGGATGAAGATTATTTAACAGGCAGCGGAGGGCGGCTTCTTGATGCCAACCTTTGCAAGTTAATTTGTCGCCGGTCGGTGGAAGTGGAATCTGACTCATATTGCTCCTTAGAGAAGTTTGCCTGTTACGGATTCAACTTCTTTTAACAACTCATCACTTTGAATGAGCCGGGAAAGATTTTCGATGTCTTTGTGGAATGTTCTATCTTGTTCAATCGGCGCGACGTGTTTTCTCACAAGCGCGTAGACTTTCTCAAGTGCTGGTGAAGTTTTGAGGGGTCTTAAAAACTCGAGGCCCTGAGTGTTACAGAGAAGTTCGATGGCCAGACCGTGCTGAACGTTCTCGATAACTTCATGAAGTTTTCGACCAGAAGTCACCCCCATGGAAACATGATCTTCTTTGTCTGTAGAAGTAGGGATAGAGTCTACGGATGCTGGATGGCAGAGATACTTATTTTCGGAAGCAAGTGCTGCCATCGTTACATGCGCAATCATGAGACCAGAATTCAGTCCCGAGTCCTTTACTAAAAAAGCAGGAAGATCTGAGAAATGAGGATTCATCATTTTCTCCACGCGTCTTTCCGCAATATTACAAATTTCTGCGAGTCCCATCGCAAGATAATCCATACACAGCGCAAGTGCTTCTCCGTGAAAATTACCACCCGAAATCACATCTCCAGTTTCGACGAAGACCAGGGGATTATCTGTGACTGAATTTAATTCTATGATAAGAACTTCTTCTGCATGACGGAGAGTCTGGCGGCAAGCTCCGTGCACCTGCGGAATACAACGAAGTGAATAGGGGTCTTGAACTTTTCCATCTTCGGGATGAGAAAAAATTATCTCAGACCCTTTAATCAAGGTGAGAAGATTCTTTGAAACATCAACTTGCCCGGGCTGGGGTTTGAGAAAAGAAATTCGTTCGTCAAACGCAGTGGCGGTCCCACGGACCGCATCCAGAGTCAGACACGAAATGATGTCGGCATATTTCACGATCCGCTTTGCTTGAACCAGAGCAAGGCACCCCAGAGCAAGCATGACGGAAGTTCCGTTGATGAGGGCCAATCCATCTTTGGGTCCTAATTTCGCTGCGACTTTTTCAATCTGATGAATAGCAAAATCAGATCGCATGATTTTCCCTTGGAACTCAACTTCACCTTCACCGATTAATGCCAGAGCAACATGGGACAGAGGAGCAAGATCACCAGAAGCTCCAACAGAACCTTTTTCCGGTATGACGGGATGAATACCGTAGTTGATGAACTCTAAAAGAAGGGTAATAGTTTCTGGTGTGACACCAGAGTATCCCTGAATCAGACAGTTCGCGCGAGAAAGCATGATGGCGCGTGTAATTTCCCGCGAAAATGAACGGCCCACTCCCGTACAATGGGAACGAATAAGGTTGTATTGGAGTTGCTCTAGATCTTCGGCAGCAATCTGCCTTGAAGCGAGTGCGCCAAATCCAGTGTTGATTCCGTAAACAGGTTTCCCTTTTTTTACGATATTCATAATCACGTCGCGGGAAGCGTGCATCCGCTTTAATGACTCTGGAGTAATTTGAAGTTTTATCTGACCAGGTTTTGCCTGAGCGATAAACGCAACATCTTCGATGGAAATATTCGTCCCGTTTAGATCAAAGACTCGTGCTTTTGAAAAATCTATCATTTTTTGCCTATCTGATTTTGTTTATGCGTAAAAGGTAATCTTTATTTGGTTCGGAGAAAATATAGTTTCCCGCGACGAGGTTGTTTGCTCCTGCCTGAATAAGATAGCCTGCGTTTTGATCATTGATCCCGCCATCAACCTGGATCTGGAAATTAAACTTATGATCGAATCTGATTTTGTCGAGCTCGATAACCTTGTCAATAATCTCCGGAATAAACTTTTGTCCACCGAAGCCCGGGTTTACGCTCATTAAAAGAACGAGGTCAATCTTTCCTAAAAGATATTTTGGGATGGCGGAAAGGGGTGTCGACGGATTGAGGGAAATACCGACAGAAGGATAAATCTCTTTGAGCTTTTGGATAAAGCGATCGTGATGAGTAATCGATTCCCAATGGAAGGTAAAGTTATGGATTCCGAGGTCCCTAAATGCTTCCGCATAAAAGTCTGGGTTCGTTACCATGAAGTGCGCATCTAAACTGTGTTTAGTGACTGTGTTTAATTTATTGATTACAGGAGCACCAAAAGTAAGGTTCGGAACGAAGTGTCCGTCCATGATGTCGAGGTGAAGCCAAAGATTATCGACACTGTTAAGTCTTTCAAGATCAGTTTTGAGATCAAGAAAGTCTGCGGAAAGAAGACTCGGGGAAATGGTTACCATAATTATTTCTCGCTGATGATGATATCGGTTTTGATTCCATTGAGAAGCTCACGATCACTGCAAGCTTTTTTCCCTTCGAGTTGTATTTCAGAAAGTCGAACGGTTCCATCGGAACATCCAACGACAAGCGAGCCCATGTCATTCATCGCTTTACCCGCGGGCATTCGCGCATGATATTTTTCAGCTTTTAAAACTTTGAGTCGCCTCCCGTTCAGGAAGCAATATGTCCCTGGCCAGGGATCGAAGGCGCGTACGAGGTTTAAAATCTGCGTGGTCGTTCTTTCCGGAAATATAAGCAGACCATCTTCTTTTCTCAGCGTCGGAGCAAATGAAACATCTGCTTCGTCTTGCTTGGTAAAAGTAATTTTGCCGTCGCTTATTTTTTGAATGAGTTCATTCATGGCGACCGCTGCCTCTTGCTTAAGTCTTCCATAAAGTTCTCCACCTGTTTCCACAGAACCAATCGGCACTTTACGAAAGTGAACGAGATCTCCTGCATCCATTTTTTTCACCATCTTCTGGATTGAAACACCGGTCTCGGTATCACCGTTCCAAAGGGCGTATTGAATGGGAGCGGCTCCTCGGTATTTCGGAAGAATAGATGTGTGAATGTTAAAGCAACCCAGCCTTCCCAGGTTCAGCATTTCTTCGCCGAGAAACTGAGCGAAGGCTAGAACGATCAAGAAATCCAAGTTCTCTTCTTTAAGGACTTTTTTAAAAGCTTCTTCTTTATTAATATTTTCTGTCTGGTAAAACGCAATATTCTTTGAACGCGCGTACTCAATTACTTCCGGTGATTTTAATTCCATGCCCCTCCCCGCTGGTCGGTCTGGCATTGAAATCACGAAGCGAAGATCAATTTGTGGATGAGAACTTAAGAGCTCAAGTGTAGGGACAGAGAAATCAGGTGTACCACAAAAGACCACTTTGAATTTCTTCATTGAAGTTTCTCTTTGGCCATTTTCTTTTTATAAAAATTCTTTTTGAGGTTTGAGAGTCTTTCGATGAAGACAACTCCGTCGAGATGATCGTTCTCGTGCTGGATGCAAATGGCGAGCATATCATGCGCTTCAATTTCCTGAGCTTCACCTTTTAGGTTTTGATACTTCACATGAATGGATTTGTTTCTTTTGACTTCTTCGTAAACCCCCGGCACCGAGAGGCAGCCCTCTTCATGGGTCGTCGTTCCATTTTTCCCCGTGATGATGGGATTGATAAAGACCAGAGGGTGAAATTCGGAAAGACGAACTTCTTCCTTCCCGGCCGAGTTCGTGATCACTTCCCTTTCGTAATCAACGTCGAGAACAAAGAGCCGTATGCTTTTTCCGATCTGTGGTGCGGCCAATCCGATACCCGGAGCGTGGTACATAGTGAAAAGCATGTCCTCAGCTAACTTTTCTAGCTCTTTGTTAAAGGCAGTCACGGGTTCTGCCACTTTAGACAGGACTGGATCGGGGTAAGTAGAGATAGGAAGTTCACTTCCAGAAAGCTTGTATTTATCGAGATTCATGCTGTTTTTATAGCATGCTCAGTGGTGAATTTAAATTGCGAGTTTTCGATTCTTGACGAACGTCCATAAGACAAAAATCATGAAAACAAAGGGAATTATTCCGGTTGCAACGACCGGTGGAACCCGTCCGGAATTACCGAAAGCAACGGCACCGCTGTAAAGTATCCAAAACCCGACCGTAACCAGGAGAGTCAGAACCACATTCTTGCCGAAAGAACTTGAGCGTCGATTCGGGTTGAAAATGGTGGATACCGGAAAGAGGGCAAAAATCAGACAGATGAGACTCAAAAAGACCTTGTTCAAGAGAAGGATTTCGTATTCTGAAACATTGATACCGGTGCGAGAAAGTCGACTAACAAAATGAGCGAGTTTAAAAAACGAAAGCGTGGTTAGGTCAGCTTCAAATTCCCCAAAGTCTTCGGGCACCTCGGCCAGTTGAACTTGTTCGGATTCACGTTGTGATGTAGTAGGAAAAGAAATTCCACCCAGATTAGAAAGCTCAAAAACGTGATTCAATTTCCATTTCCCATCCCCCACGTAATTTGCGAAGTCCGAGGTTAAGATTTTCGTGCTCGAGTGATTGTCTGAAAAATAATAAATCTCTAAGTTTTTAAGAATTTTATTGTGACGATCAAAGTAAGCAAAAGACGCAAAGTAGTTTTGACTCTTATACCAAAACTTGCCGCCCTCGAGCGAGCTTCGGGTGAGATATTTACCCTCTGACTTCCGACTCCTGGCGATTTCTTGGCGCTTAACTTTATTCGCCATGGGTTCGATGAAACCCAAGTTGAGAAACTGAAGACCCACCATCGAAAGAGCACAGGTTCCGATGAGCACATAAATTCTTTGATACGAATATCCAGCCGCCAGAATTGCGATGAGTTCCGAGTGAGCTTTTAATTTGTTGAGTGAAAACAGGGAAGCCACTAGGCAGCAGATGGGGAACATTTTCCCCATGAGGTCAGGCATCTTGAGAAGATACTCTAAGAAAACCCGAGAAGCATCCTTGCCTTGAAGAAATCCATTAATCAGATCTGCTGTCGATATGAGAAGAAAAAGCACGGCAATTGCGCCCAGTAAAGATTTGAACCATTCTTTGAAGAGAATACGAGAAAGTATCATTTTTTTATTATAGTCCGCAGAACTGTTTTTGAAAGAAAAACGAGCATTGGTCTAGCGAGCCATTTTCCCACAAAATGTGCCACGAGTTGGTTTTCCCAGCGGGTAACTGCGCTCGAGGAAAATTGATAATAAATCCGAACGAATTCTTGCCCGAGTCGGTATTCAAGCAAGGTGTCTTTCAGTGCTCGAAAATCTTGAGTGACGGGGTGGCTTGTTCCCATGCAAAAAGTAACCACGTAACACTTCTTTGACTGAACAAAAATTTGGACGTAAGCGCTTCGAAAAGTTTCATGGTTTTTAAAGAGTGATTTTTTTAAATGCTTCCGCATGAGTTCTGAGTTGATAACTTGAAAAGGTTGATTCACGGAAAACAATACGAATTGATCCATGCATCTTTTCGATTCATCATGAAACTTCGGGACGGCGTCATACATCCTCCCCATCTCAAAATAGATATGACTAATCATGAGCATTTCAGTAATGTCTTTTTTCTGGTCAAAATGCTGAGGCTTAATTGAGTAAATATCGGAAACGCCTTTCACCTCAGCAATCACTTGGAGATAGTCAGTAAATTTTCTGAGAGCTCCGGCAAAATCTCTTATATTACGAGACTCGTTACCAAAACGGGCAACGGTAATTCTGGTCTCAAATCTATGTTTTAAGACGAGACGCTTTTCGCGCTCTTCTCTGGCGGTTTTGCCTGATTTCATACTGACTTATCGGGAAAAGTCAGAATTTGATGACTGCTGAAATAGAAGTATCGATGAGTTTCTCTTTCTGATAAAGGTATGAAGACTTACCGTAGAACTCAGATGTTTTTTGTGCAAATTCTACACCCAGCTTCGGACCAATCCAGCTCACACCCCATCCCGTTCCCTTGGCCTCAAGATTGTTGTCATGGAATCTTCCGGCGCGGATAAAAAAATCATCGAAGACATTGATTTGAAGAGCTCCTCTCCATACATAGTTGTCACTGAAGTTTTTAGTATAAGTGGCTCCCATGTCTCCGATTATTACGAATCTCGAAGCCAATTGGTATTGAATTCCGGCTAAAACTTTTTCCTGGCCTGGAGTCGTACGCGTAGGATCGGTAAGGACAAATCCTACTGTCGTTGCTTCGTCTAGTATCCGAAGGAATCCTATGCTCAGTTGATGGTGGGTACGATGACGATCTTTTCTTCCACGGGGTAGTTCATCCTGGATAAAATTGTAAGTGACTCCAAGCGATGATTTTGGTCCCATAGGGGCTGAACCGTGAAGAACCGTACGTTCTCTTTTATATTGATTTTCTTTCTGCGTGAGATACGCAACGCCGCCCTTTATCCCACTAGAAGAGTCGGATAAAAAAAGGCCCTGAGACCAATTCTGCTTAGGGAAGGGATCATTGTTTGTATCACGCAGGGTGTTTTTTTTCTGAATCGATGTTGTGTAAGACTGGTAAGACGCATCGTTACCTTCAAAATATGCAGAGGTTGCTGGATTTAATATGGCCGCTTCGGTAGAAAGTAGGCTCGCAACTCCGGCCCCAGCCGTTGAATTTAATCTAGTCGTTTGAAAGTCTCGTATGTGAGCGGAATAGGAAGTTGTTGCAAAGATAATTCCGGAAATTGCAATGACCGGTAACAAAGTACTTTTGTTCATGAAGAAAATGTAGAGAATATTTTTCTCTTAAACAAGGATATTTATGAGAATCAGAAAAGCTATCATTCCCATCGCCGGTAAAGGCACACGTTTTCTCCCCGCAACGAAAGAAATTGCCAAAGAAATTATCCCAATCATTAACGTTCCGATGATCCACTACATCGTTCAAGAAGCTTGCGAAGCGGGTATTGAGCAGGTGATTTTTGTGACGGCCTCTGGGAAATTTTCAGTCGAAGATTACTTTGACCGGAATCAGGAGCTTGAGGCTTTTCTTGAACGTAACAACAAAATCAAAGAGCTCGATCTCATTCGCCAAATCGGATCCATGGTCGATGTGACGAGTGTTCGCCAAAAAGAGCAACTCGGTCTTGGTCACGCAGTTTTGTGCGCAAAGAGCATGATTGGCGATGAACCTTTTGCGGTTTTATTGGGCGATGATATTGTGATAAATCACAATCCAGCGATTAAGCAGTTGATGGATCTTTCGCTCAAACATGACGGATCAACTGTGATCGGAGTGATGGAGATCCCAAGAGAGCAAACGAACAAATACGGAATCGTGAAAGGCGAAGTGATAGACGAAAAAACTCTGCGCATGACAGGTATGGTGGAGAAGCCCCGGCCCGAGGATGCACCCACAAATTTGGCCACTCCTGGTCGTTACATTTTGACTCCTGAAATATTCGAAATCTTGGAGAAAATTCCAAGAGGAGCAGGCAATGAGTACCAATTGACAGATGCAATCAATGTGCTTTGTCAGAAAAAGAATGTGTATGCTTACAAATTCGAAGGTGAGCGTTTCGACACTGGAAGTATTCCTGGTTATCTTGATGCCACCATTGATTTTGCTCTGAAGGATCCTGCGACACGTGATACATTTGTTGCCTCACTAAAATACAGGCTGACAAAATACGGTATTACATTATGATTCGTTTTTTTCTGATCACTCTCATTGTTTCCTCTCAAGCATTTGCTTATGTTCCAACGATTGAATCCCTTTTTCGTCATGGTTCGAATGCTGACGTGACTTCGAGTGGGGTTTCATTTCGGCTAGCGCTGAAAAAAATTGTTCATGGGGAAGAAGGTAAGGCTCCTTCTTCAATAGAACTAAAACCCGAAGACTATTTCAAAATTTTTCTCATGAAAGCATCTGGTGACAACCTGAAGATTGCCCAGGCAAGATATTCAGACAATACGTTTTCTGAAACTTCCCTTTCTCATAAGATTTATTTCTCAGCTTTTTCCCCCCACACACTCAGGCCCTCCGTTGAGCAAATGGAGAAGGGAGTCTTCTTTGCGCTCATCAATTCGCTCGTTTATAACAACGGCTCGCACATAGTGAATTATTTAAAGACGCTTGGAGTCCCTGTTAAATTAAATGATGACCTTATCAATCGCGAAAAAATTGATTATCTAGCGAGCTACAAACGTTACCTCGTAACAATTAATCAAAATAAATCCTCTAAAAAAACGGAATCCAATCCTTTACGTCCGGAAGATGCTGCGACAAAAGACCGTGTCGAAGCGGTGATGAACGAATCTATGTACGTTGATACAAAACAAGTCCGATTGGTAAAAGAAGAAGGGGAAATGGCGTGGTTTGCCGAGGCTGGTCCATTCAGTGCAGTCTTCTCTTACAACACACGCGATTTGATGAAGCTTGTTCTTAAGTCAGCGGCTGGTGAAATCGAAATACTTTGTCGAAACTACGGACTTCTTAACGGAACTCATCGGTTTCCGAGAACGATGCTCATCCGCGACTTTTCTGGAGATAATTACGAAGTCGAGGTGACAGATTTTCGTCACTATATCGAAAGAGACGATGATATGGTTCGCCGCTTGAAAAAATGGGACTCGATCCTAAAGGGTAATGAGAGTGCAAGTCCCCGTCCGGATTTTCTCCTCTGATGAAAGTTGCTCGGATCGCAGTTAATTTTCCACTCAAGAATAAAGGTCTTCTTTACCACTATGATGGTGACCTCATTCGTGGCCAGGTGGTAGAGGTACCTCTTGGCAAAAGATCAGAGATGGGTTGCGTCCTGGCACTGGATGAGGGGCAATCAGAAGAGTACAAAAATACACCCATCGAAAAAATTAAGACTATTATAAAAACTATTCCCGAATGGAAGCTCCAGGAAAATGAACTAGAACTTTACGAGTGGATGGCGAGTTATTATCACTATAGCCTGGGCCAATTAATATTCGATTGTCTCCCGAATCATTTGAAAAGACCTCGGCCCTTGGGAGCAGTTCAAGGAGAAGGGAGGGAACTCGAATTTATTCCAAATCCTGTCCAGAAATCAATCATTGAGAGAATTCGCGAAGGACTTCGCACCTATAACCGATCACTCGTCCATGGTGTCACCGGCAGTGGTAAGACGATCGTTTATTTGGAATCCATACGGTCCACAATCGCGGCAGGAAAATCTGTTCTTTTTTTATTACCTGAAATCAATCTGACACCTCAGTTTATTCAGACTTTCGCAAAATATATCTCTGCGCCTATCTATTCCTATCACTCCGAGCTTGCTGACTCTCAGAAATATCAAATTTGGCAAATGGCCCGAACACTGAGTACTCCCTGCCTTCTTCTCGGAGTGAGGAGTTCGGTTTTTATTCCACTCAATAATCTTGGTCTTATTGTTATTGATGAAGAACATGACACCTCTTTTAAGCAAGACGATCGATGTCCCTACAACGCCCGTGATGTGGCTTCCAAAAAAGCTCAACTTCTCGGTATCCCCGTAGTCATGGGATCAGCAACGCCAAGTCTTGAAACGTATGCTCAGTTCCATGCGCCCCAATCAAAGGGTCATCTTTTTGAAATGAAGGAGCGCGCAGGTGATGCGTATCTTCCCGCCATCGAATTAATTGATGCCCGTGAAAAAGCCTCTAAAGAAGAAGATATTTGGCCCTTGGTCAAAACTTCAGTCGAAGCCATTAAGACATCGCTTGCCAATGGCGATCAAGTCTTAGTTTTTGTGAACCGCTTAGGTTTTGCGAATTACATCCAGTGTCGCGCCTGCGGCCACCAGTTCAACTGCCCTAATTGCTCACTGACTCTTCGGTATTATAAAAAGAAAAATCTTCTCGCCTGTCACCACTGTGAATACAAGGATGAAATTCCCACTCAATGTCCAGAGTGCGGGTCATTAACTTTGGTGCAAAAAGGTTTTGGCACCGAAAAAGTTCAGGAGGTTCTCCAGAGAGTTTTTCCTGATAAAAAAATCGAGCGCTTTGACCGTGAAGAAATTAAAAACTTCACCCAGCTCGAAGAACGCTTGCATGATTTTCATTCCGGGAAGATCCATATGATGGTCGGAACCCAGATGCTTTCCAAGGGACATAACTTTGAGAAAGTAAAACTCGTATTGATTTTGGGAATTGATAGTCAGTTAAATTTCCCTGACTTCAGGTCACAAGAAAGAGTTTACCAGACCCTCACTCAAGTCTCCGGCAGGGCCGGCCGCTACTCTCAAGATGGAAAAGTTCTGATTCAAACTCTCAATCCGGAAAGTTCACTTTTTCAAATGGTGAAGGCTCACTCTTTTCATGAGTTCTATGAATCGGAATTAAAAATCCGCGAGCTCTGTGATTGCCCCCCGTTTAAGAGAATTGCGATGATTCATTTTTCTTCAAGGTTTCAGGACCGGCTGATTGGTCACGTCACGGATAATATCGGCCCGATGATTCGAAAACTCATTATGGATCACTTCCAGGAAGTCACGATACTAGGACCTCGACCGGCACACATAGAAAAAAAGTCTAACCAATTCACTTGGTCTATCCTTCTTAAGTCTCAAGATCTCACCCAACTTCACAACCTTCTGAAATCTTTCGAAATGAATTACAAAACCGTCGCCTCAGTTTCCTACAAAATCGACGTCGACCCCTACACTTTGATCTAAAGTCTCAAGTTTTCATGCATTTACTCCGAGGAGTCGACGAAGATCGAACCTTCGTTTGAGGATAATTATGAAAATTTTTTCTCTTGTCGTGCTGTCACTCCTTGCGATTCCTGCGTACGCGCAAGGATTTCTTGATTCACTCGAGCAGCATCAGGCGAGTCTTCCCACTCCCGCAGGTATCACAACTGACAGACCCTCAACAGGAGTCACCACCCCTACAACAAGACCATCCGATGTTGACACGAGCTGTTCTGAGGACAAACAAACTTCGCTTCCGTTGAAATATCTAACGGGACTCATTTTAGAGCGAGACGCCAAACTCGACATTAATCATGATCCAGCATCAGGAACATTGAGAATTAGTTCTCCCTCGAAGATGATTGGTAACTGTAATTCTATGCTCCAGTGGAATCTCAGTCAGAATGAAGTTGATGGAAAAAAAACGTATTCAATTGAAGTAAAATTTAAAGATGGTGAAACCTGTACTGAAGACGCTGACATTGCAACTGGGAAAATGTGCTACCGAGTCGCCAAAATGAAAGATGGTTCTTTCGATAGGTTCGAAGTGAAGCCATTTAGTAATGACATCCAGGGATTCCAAAAATGTCTTGAACACTCAGGAGTTGTGGGGGCTGACCGAAAGATCAATACTGCTGCCATTTTTAAACAGCCAGTTCAAGAATCATTTTCGGGTCTCGATGAAACAGGTCGCCTCGTTTTCCTCTCTCATGGTCCAGTCTCTTCACAGGTTGATCCACGCTTTGCTTTGGATCGTGTGAACCGTTGTGATGTCTACGAACAAATTCATCCCACTATTAGCATGGTGTATTCACCGACCGATATTAATAATCAGCGTTTAGAGGCCGAAGCAGAGACACTTAGAAATTGTCAGCCGAATGAATACCAGCGCCTTGTTGATTTCATTGAGAGAAATAATTATCAAGGGAATCTCGCTGCTATTAGAGACAATCTGATTCTTAAAGCGGCTCAAGAAACAGCAAAGAAAATTGCTGAGAACAAAGAACTTACTGAAGACGACCTTAAAGTCATCAGCGATTTTGAACGTTACATCGTTGAACCAAAAAGAAAAGAAGTCGCGGATCAATTTCTTGCTCTCGAAAATCTCGAGGGTACTGAACTCCAGGCAGGTCGCGCTCGTCTGGCGACTCTTCGTACTGAACTTGAAGCATTTGCCCGCGCTCCTTACTTCCAGCGCGTTCACGTCGAGAAGTTAATTGCTTCTGGCAAATTCGCCGACGCGGAAAAAATGGAAGGTATCCGGATTGCGATCAGTGAATCCGCGAAAATTGGTAAAACAGAAAACAATCAAGTCATCACTCCTGACATGGCGAGAATCAAAATCGCTCAATCCCGAGGTGCTCTTGCTGATCGCCTTGTCACTGCTAGTGAAAACTACGATATCCGCACTGGAGTCACTACTGGGTTAGCGCAATCTTATCGTGATCTTGCCACGGCGATGAGAAGAAATATCAATGTTCGCAACCAAAACTACAGCCAAGAAATTCAAGCGGAGTATGCTCGAATTCAGCAGGGTGGTTACTGTTATCGATACTTCCGCAACACTCAAAGATGCATCCAAGACTCTCTACAGAGAATTCAAGAATTACAAACAGCACTTGCTCACTACAATCGCGTCGATACCGAGCGCGCTGCTGAATACGATCAGAAAGCAACTCAGTACGGACAGATGGAAGCCGAAGGTAGAACTTACGTCGCTCGCCAGAATGGCGAAGAAGCGCCTCGTGAACCAGCACAAGACACAACGGTCGTTGCTCCAAGAGAAGAAGATCCAGCGATCACTCAAGGAGGCCAGCAGCTTCCTCAGCAATCCATGATGCCACCGTGGATGCAGAATCCACAAACTCCTTACGGAAACCAGGGCATGATGAGCCAGCCACAAAATCCTTATGGACAAATGTATGGTCAGCAACAGCAACCTTTCATGGGTCAATCAGGTTTCAATGCGCAGTTTGGTTACCAGGGAACCATGGGACAAAACTTCATGGGTCAGCAACAACAATACGGAAACGTCGGGGTGAATTGGCTAGCGATGGGCCAGGGTGGATTCGGAGGTGGTCAACAATACGGTCAACAGCAACCAATGTTTGGTCAGCAGTTCGGACAACAGCCTTTCGGCCAGCAACAATTCGGTTGGGGCCCAAATCCCATGATGGCACAATCACCGTATGGTCAGATTTATGGTCAGTCACCCTACGGAGGACAACAATCTCCTTGGGCACAGCAAGCTTACGGTTATCCAAATTTATACGGAAGATAGATGGGATAAAAAACCCCTCGAAAAGAGGGGTTTGATTTGCTTGAAAATTAAAAATCGACAGTAGCGCGAAGTCCGCCCCCGTGGACATTGGTGACTTCGAGTTCCTCCGTCTTATTCGAGTACGCGTAGTAGTCGCCAACGATCCAGTAACCATAGTACCCACTGATCATGACATTCGGATTCCATCGGTAGTCGAATCCAAAATCAAATTCGTAACCATAATCTTTTTTCTGAGTTTGTGTGCCAGTGAAAGCATAGTGCTCTTCATGATGATACGAGCGACCAACTTTAGCGGACTTCATCGCATTGGCCATGATGAAAGCACCTTTCCATGTCCACTTGTCCGTTTTGTAATTTCCGTAAATCTTCCAGAACTGAGTGTTGGTAATCGAAGAATCGAAGACTGATTTCCCACCTTCATTGAACGAAGGATAGCTGTAGCGGAACATAAGATCTGCGACGTGAAAATTGGGGTGTAAATACATCGCCTCAAATTTATTAGACCCGCCGTTATCTCCATCAACTTGACCAAGAGTTGCTCCCATATCCCATTTGGGGTTGAGATCATATTTCAGATTCGTGATGTATGCATTTGCCATCAGGCGAGACTTTGATCCTGATTCGTAGACATCACCGTAACTACCGGACTGAAGTGAAGCTTCAGCTTCGATCTTAAACTTATTCCATCTTTTAGAGACATATGGCTCGATGACAGTGACTTCTGTTTTTCCGATATCGCGAACAACTGGACCAGGATTTGCTGATCCATTGTTATAAAGAGAGTTCTTCGTCTCCGAAAATCTTTTTGCATAAAGAACGCTCACAACAAGGTCGCGAGCTTTGTTGTCATATTTCGCCGCAATCCCGGTCTCACGAACATCCCATCCACCCGCAGGTCGGGCGGTGCCATTCGGACGATCTGTACTGCTGTCATCAAAACTAGATATTTTTGCATAATAAGGAGTCACACTAAAATTTCCGATCTTCATTTCCGCGTCGATTCCGTCATACATAGTAAAGAAGCGATCCCAGGGATCATTTCCCCCATCAAAAACAATTCCCATTCCGTAGTTTCTTGCCATACGGCCGACGCGAATGAGCGCCGTATCAGCGTAGAGTTCCATGTACATCTGGTTTACATTAAGACCCGAGCGCTGAGCTGGTGTGGAAGAGAAGTAAGAACCCCCGGTTCCGTTCTCACCGTTAGTTGCGTTGTCGCCAGCAAACCCTCCACGGATATAACCGGATGAGAGTTCACCTTTGAGACTAACCCCGTCGTTAACGATAATTTGTGGATTCAGTTTGAAAATATAGGTTTGAAAAGTTGCTCCACAATCTCCGGTAATACCTTGGGTACCCAGCTCTCCTGCTAATCGGTCTCCGGTAGTCGGATCGAATTTCGCCGGAACATCATCATTCGTGCGACAGACATTATTGAGTAAATGAGTGTCAACACCAAAGACACCGGTCCAATCGATCGGAAGGGCGATGGCCGAATTGATGCTGAGGGCAGAAACAATCGCAATAACAACGTATGGAAACCTTTTTGCGGTCACGAATACTCCAGGGATGAGAGTTAGAATTTGTTTATCAGAACTATAAGAAATCGCTCCGAATGTGTCCAATTTTCCCCAGAAAAAAGAACAAGTTACATTTGGGAAGTCTTGCAAAAAGGGGTGCCTTCACTTATATTCCTAAGAACGCAAAAGTATCAGTAGGGGTGTCGACAAGTGGTAAGTCAGCAGATTTTGATTCTGCCATACGCAGGTTCGAACCCTGCCACCCCTACCAC
>CANETG010000004.1 GCA_947440875.1 Bacteriovoracaceae bacterium | reverse complement strand
TTGAGAGTCGAGAATTTTTTCTTGAACTCGTTTCAATGCCTCAGCGTACTTTTGATCACTGATTAAGCTTTCTATGTCTTTATCGTTGACTGGCTGACTGGCCCTGACCGGAAAAAGAGAAATAAAAATGATCGCCAAGCAAAGCTTCAGAGAAACGCCGAGGTATTTTTTCATGAGAAAAGTTTAAGAGAGATTCAGGATTTATTCAAAGTGCGGAAGGCTAAAACAAGTGCGTAAAGATTAGGGGAATAACCTCCACACCAATCAAGAGAATAACAATTATCTCCATCATCTGATTTCGGGACTCATTGACCTCAGAATGAAGAAGCTTTGAAACCTCGGCCAAATTACTCAACTTATCGTCGATGCTTCTTTGCCAGTCGTCAAAACGGAACCTCTGAGAAGACGCTCTGAAGATAGTCGCCAGATAGAAATCCCCGACGGTCTTAAAGGAGTTTTCTACGTTCTCGACGATCTCAGAAATCTCAAGATATATCTGACTAGCTTCTTCAGCGAGGCGGGAATACTTATTCGAAAAAAGCCCGCGTTTCTTACCAACCACTTCGTTGTAAAGAGTATTCAATCGCTGATCTAACAAATCATCATAAAAACGCATCTCGAGAAGCTGGTTGAGGGCAAATTCAATAATCAGCGGAACGTCCATAGAGCCATTCGGTTCAAGGACCAGTGCCGAGTTCCAGTCAACCACCACGAGATCATCACGCGAATACTGAAATCGATTCTCCAGGATGTTCTTCTTCATCGAGTCCGAGAGTTGTTCTTTTGTTTCGGCCAGAATAAGCGCCGGGATGTCGACTTTTTCCATTAACTGAATCGCCGGGACACTGAGCCCATCAAATTCCTGAATGAAGTAAATGACGTAGTCTTCATTCATCGTCCAGGCGATCGGCTTATTAATGGCGGTCGTGATATCTTTCTGAAATTCTTTTGCCTTGAACTCGGCCAGCCTATCGATCTCACTATCCTTCTCAAGCCATGCCGCATTCTCTACGAGCTCAAGCCAAGCAGTCCCCGAAGTGATGGGAATCTGAAAACACAGGGAAAGTGTACCGAAGTGCCAGACCTTCGCGGTGAGTTCCGCAGTCACTCTTTTTGATCCGAGTTGAATATCGATTGTTCCTAACTGGATCGAAACGGGAGTGCGAGAAATGATAAGGGATTTATTTTTTCTTTCGAGCTTGAAGCGCTCTTTCAGTTTTTTATCCTGGAAGAGAGCTTCTACGACATCGAGGTCAATTTCGGCCCCGATGTCGTAGACGCGGTAAACGAGAATTCGACCTTGATTAACCTTTATTTCCATAACGTGTCCGATGCTTCGGCGCCTTTCTCATCGTACGAGCGAAACGAACCGCCGTATCTTGTGCCACTGCCTCGGCTTCTTTCGTCGCGACTTCTTCAGCAGTTCTTAGCTCAGTTTCTTTGATCGAACGAACAGTCTCGTAATAGTTTTCCTTCCGGAATGCTTGGAATTTTTTATCATCGGCAGGACGCGCAGTCTTCGCTACTATTTTCGCCACTTTCGTCACGTTCAGAGTTTTCTTCGCAGAAATAAATCTCCGCTCCTGAACTTTCTCCCCGTGCTCATTGAGCCCAAGCGCTTTTAAAAGTTCTTTCCTAGTCGTGAACATATACTGACCGACGGGAAGCGACTGAATGTTAAGCCCTTCGATAGCAACCCGACGGAGTTTATCGACCGTAAGATCGACAGCATCACAGATCTTTCTGATCTCGCGGTTCTTCCCTTCATTCAGACGGAACTCGAGCCAAGTTTTATTGGGAAGCTGCTCAATCACCCGAACCGAACTCGGCTTCATGAGTCCGTCTTCGGTCATCACACCACGACGAATGCGGGCAAGAATTCCTTCATTCACGTGGCCGAAAACTTTTACTTCATAAACTTTTTCCACTTCGTATTTTGGGTGCATGATCATGTTCGCTAGGTCACCATCATTTGTCAGAATGAGAAGACCTTCGGAGAGATAATCCAGACGACCCACAGGAAAAATTCTCTGTTTTACCCCATAAATCAGATCCATCACCGTCGGTCGACCTTCGGGATCTGAAAGTGTCGTCATGTAAGCGCGGGGCTTATTCATGACGAGATACATCTTATCGACGGCGGCGAGTTCGATCGTTCTTTCATCAACCTGAATCAGGTCAGTGTGCGGATTCACTTTTGTTCCGAGTTCAGTAATCGTGCGGCCGTTAACGGTCACGCGACCATCAAGGATGAGACCTTCCGCCTTACGGCGTGAAGTGACACCGCAATCGGCGATTACTTTTTGAAGACGGACTAAGATTTCTTGATTGGCGACGATTGTAGTCATTGGGAACCTCCATCTACCATCACGGCAGTTAATTGATTAGATTAAGGGATTTGTACCCGCCCCAGTACCCTCGGTCAAGTAACTGGGTAAGGCGGGTATGAAAGGATTACAATACCGAGGGCTTACGCCTCAGTATCAGTCTGATCCGCATTCGCTCTATCGTTCAAAAAAGCGAGATCGATATCAAGGTCTCGTGCTTTGAGGATGGCGTCTCCGATAGAAGCGTCGAGATTTTCCTCTTCGCTACCAACCGCAAATTCCATTTCACCCTCTTCGATCTTAGTCCCACCGATCAGTTGGTCAAAAACTTTATCAAGTGCGGCTTCGAGGGCAGAAGCTTCAAAGGCCATTGCCTGCTCTCTCATTTTTTCTTCTTGAGCATCAAGTTCTGCCATGTCCTGAGCACGAAGAGCTTCAAACTCTTCATCGACTTCTGGAGAATTGAAAATTATTCCTTCGAGGGAAATATCCACCGATTTTGCGTCCACCACATTCATTAGCGTATGGGAAGCAGTGGCCAGTTCATTCTGGCGAACGGTTTCTTCTTTGTTCACGAAATCTTCGAGGATATCAAACGCAGATTTACGAATCGCAGAATCTCCGTCGATCTTTTTCTTTTCTTCAGTCTTCAGAAGCATGGTGAAATTGGTCTCAGAGGGAATGTTCACGATGTCCTGGGAAAGCTTATCGAGTTCTTCGAACTCATCGACGCTAAAGCGCTTAAGATTATCCCCGCGGAAAACCACCGACTTGATGTCAGCAATCGTTCCGATGGTGTTTTTCGTCGCCATTTCTTCGAGTTCGTATTCCGGTGGAAGATCGGTGATGGTGGCGAGGTTAAAGACTTCGAGGAATTCTGAAGTCGTTCCAAAGAGTGAGGGACGGCCAAGCTCTTCGGATCGGCCACACATCTGAACCAGACGCTTATCCATGAGCGCGCGGATAACATGAGAAGAGTCCACGCCGCGAATTTTTTCCACGTCCGTTTTTGAGACGGGCTGCTTGTAAGCGATGATCGCGAGAACTTCGAGTGCAGTGGGAGTGAGAACCAGCGAGTTGATCTTGAAAAGATTTTGCACAAATTTCGAATACGTCGCTTTCGTACGAAACTGGTATCCTTCTGCGACTTCGACCAGACGAATACCGTGAAACTTTTCTTCGTATCCCGATTGAAGCTTCGTAAGGGACTCATGGATCACGCGCAACGGGAGTTCAGTATCAATTTGGGCTTTTATTTTTTGGATTGAAATCGGGCGATCTGACATGAAGATGATCGTTTCAATCGCACCGCAGAGAGTGTCGAGGTTAAGACCTGTGCGCGCCTGCCACAACATATCTTCTTGCGACTTCTCATCAAAATACGCCACATCCAGAGTAAAATCGGGTGGAGTTTCCGTAGACTCAACTTCCGAGAGGTGCGCATCAGCTGCGTCTTCTACTGAAAGGTCCCATTCGTAATTGATATCAGTATGATTACCTTCCATGTCCTATTCCTTATTGAATTGTAGCTTCTGCAGGCATGGCCGCAGGTGCAGTTCCCTGTTCAAACTCTGGTTCAAAACCGTCCGCTGTCTCAGGGTCGAAAGTCTCCAGACTTTCCTTCACATCGATATAAATATTTCCGAGGTCTTCGTTCTGATAGATTTCAAGTTTCTTCAAGCGCGCCAGCTCAAGGAGTGAAATGAATGTGATCACTTTATCAATGATTCCGACATCACCCTCATCGAGGAGCTTATCAAACTGAGTCGTCTCTCCCTTAATCAGGAGGGACTTCAAGCGAATAAGTTTTTCTTTGATCGAGATGCGGTCTCGTTTCACCACAGTATATTTTTTCTTCTCGCGACGGATGAGATCCATCATCGTCTCTGTCAGCTGATGAAGATCAATCGGAGTCAGAATGGAGTTCTCAATCGCCTTGCGATCCACTCTTGGTTTCACAAAGATCTCGTGACCCTTTTTATTAAGACCCCAGAGTCTCTGACCCAGACGTTGAAAACGCTCAAGCTCTTCGAGGCGCTTAATGAGTTCGCCACGGGTTTGAATCTCGAGACCCATCTCACCGGCAGTGATCTTGATCAGATTAAGATCCTGCGATTCATCCGCGACCGTTTGCGATTTGAGATACAGAAGAGTCGCTGCCATATAAAGATATTCGCCAGCGATATCAAAATTCAGATCCTGCATTTTTTGCAGGTACACGAGGTACTGTTGGGTGATGGTGTTGAGTTCAAGATCCTGAATCCGCATTTCTTCTTTCTGAATCAGATGAAGAAGAAGGGCCAAGGGACCGTCAAACCGTTCGACCTTTACCAGGATTTCATTTTCAGTCATGCAGGACCTTTATGATGGTAGAGGACAAGATTCTCAAATATGACGTGATTCGCAAACTCACTAAACCTTTCATCCCATACCACCCATGAGCGACACAAAACCAAACATGATGTAGTTGGCGAGGTCACTAGCAGGTTGCATGAGGTAGCCAATGGTATGAATTCCCATAAAACTAAGCGCCATAACCCCAATAAAAATCATCGGAGTATACTGAGCGAAGGCTTCGTATTTGTATAAAGCGTTTCCCTTGAGGAAGCTCGAAATCATCTTTGAGCCATCAAGCGGAGGAAGGGGTATCAAATTAAAAAAGGCTAGAATGAAGTTAATGAAGACTGAATAGCGGAGCATGCGAAGTGAGATTGTGTAAAAGCCCCAGTCTGTAGAGACTTTCGTTGCGATGATCGCAAGTATGAGCGCAGAGAGAGTTCCCAAAATAATATTCATCAGAGGTCCAGCAAAACTCACCCAGAAAATACCCTGGCGGTAATTCTTAAAATTACGGCTCACTACGGGGACAGGTTTCGCCCAACCGATCATGGCAAAGTTAGTGGCGGCAGCAATGAGGGGAAAAAGGATCGTTCCAAAAGGGTCGTAATGAGCGGCTGGGTTTAAGGTCAGTCGACCTTCGTTTTTAGCGGTCGGATCCCCAAACTTGTTGGCCATCCACGCGTGGGCCGCTTCATGCGCCACAATGGCCAAAAGAAAGCCCGGCATCGACTGGGCTATGTTGAAGAGGATCGAGTTCAAATCTTGCATGAAGAATTCATATCAAATTGAGGGTTATGACGCAATCTATAAGTTGAGCGTTTGAGTCAGTGACACGAAGCAAAGGGATTAAATATTCACGATGGATTTTGGACAAATTCCCGACCGTCCTGGATAATAAATTATGTCACTAAAAACACGCAAAGCTCAGGTCGTGATCGCTGGATACGACGCCCAAAGTCAGTCTTTGTCGTATCTTCTGATGCAAACAAATAAGAAACGCGGCGAGTTTTGGCAAAATGTCACAGGAAAAATTGAAACCGGTGAAACTTTTGAAGTCGGTGCTCTTCGCGAAGTGATGGAAGAAACGGGATTCAAAATCGACTGGATGATTCACTTTATTGATCTCGATCTCACTCACAAATTTATTGACCAGAGAAACCGAGACGTAGTTGAAAAGTCATATCTCATTTTAGTCGATCATCTCTTTGAAGTATCGATTGATCCCCACGAGCATCAATCTCATCGCTGGGTGAAAAATATTTCGAGGAAATCAGTGCTCCATTTTGGAAACTTCGAGGCACTCGAAAAGGCAAAAAATATAATCTCCGAGGAATACAATTGATGTGGTTCCTCCTGCTCCTTCCTCTCCTCGGTTTTGCTCAAGATGAGATTGATGTTTCTGCCGTTCAGGATCTCGAAAATATTTTGCCCGACAATGACATCCCAAGGGACGCTTACCGGAATATCCCGTTCGAAAGAAAAAATCGAAATTTCAGTCATCCCATGCGCCATGTCTCGATGGATGAGATCAAAGGAAGTGGCCTGAGCCACGGTTTCATTCGTACAGACTCTATTCTTTATCGAATTAAAGATAATCAGCCGCTGCGAGTGACGAAAGATTTTTATTTGAAATTTTATAAGCAAGAAGATGAACTCAATTTCCGCTATCTCCAGAATAAAGATGGCTCCTGTACTTTGAAGACAAGTTCGGACACGGTGGTCTCTGTCGACAAAGAACTCGAACTCTTTGAACCGCCCATCAGATACACTCCCGCTCCAGCAAATATGGTGCGGACGGAGTATGATGAAAAATTAAAAATGACCCCTGAAGCTGCCTTCTATGCGGGGCTTGTCCAGTCTCAGTATGTCCGAGACCTCTTCAATGATGAGAAAGCGAGAACAGGAAATACCAATCAATACGCTTTTCATTTGTTCACGGATTGGAAATTGCCCGTGAAAGTGGGGGGGGCAGTTCACTACGAGAGGTCATCTTATAATCTCTCTGGGAACGGCCTTGTTTTTTACGAATCGCTTTCAATTGGTCCACAATTCCGCACTCAGGATTTTAATCTCCTCGAGACAAACTGGCGCCTTTCGACTCAGATCAGAGTCAGTCCGTTGGCTAAACTCAGAGGAGAAACGGTGAATGGGAATGTGAACTTTAAATTCAATTCAACCGATCTCATGTCGACCCTTGAGCATCCTTGGAGTAACGGCTTCGGCCAGTTTGTGATCGGTGGATTTCATCAGATTCAATGGTTAAACATTAAGGATCAGTCGGAAATTGTGAGTCTTCGCGCGAGCAACCAAACGAATCAAAGCTTTGGTCTTTTCCTGTCGCAGGTATTTCAATGAGAGGAATACTTTTTCTTATCCTCTGTTTTAGTTCTCATGCATTTGCACTGGAAGCGATGATCATCGCCTTAGAAGCGCCGTATTTCCGAGAACCACGTTTAGAGGCAAAGATTGTCCAGTACGCTCGGAAAGGTGATGTGATAAAAATCCATCCATCAGTCGCGAACACGGATAAATTTAATCACCTTGCCCCGGAGCAAAAGAAACTCTCCTACGTTCAGAAGAAACTTAAACAATCCCCCGAATGGAACGAAGACCCCATGTTCCGGGGAGATGAAGATGATTATTTTTCTATTCAAGACGATTTTATTGCGGTTTTAGATCGGCAAGGAAGGCGTGCCTACGTTCGCAAAGAACACATCTATGTCTACTTCAATGATTCGCGCGAGTTTACGCAAACTCCCTATAGAAAAGACGAAACCGATTATCGCCTGGAAGAACCTCTTCCAAAAAATTACCCGCTCCCAACTGTGACTGGACTCCGTGGTCAATTTCTTGTGGGAGTTATCCAGCCCTACAATGAAAGCTACCCCTACCTTCGGGCGGCGAAGACGAAAGGATACGCAAGCCCCATCGATGTTTCGTTTTCGTTCATGAAAGAAGCTGGCGAAAAGAAAATCGATCGCTTTTATTTCGGGGGTACGGCCAACCTCCGAAGGTACAAAAATAATTTCAATTTCATCGGTGGGGGGTCTTCGACCGAAGAAAATTACCGCGTCGGTATCGGCCCTTATATTTCTTACGATGCCTTCAAAGGTTTGAAACACAGATTGAACATCTATAGCTCTATCAATGTTTATGTCCTGAATTTCACCACGATTAATCAAACGACAGCGGCGGGACTAGCGGACAGCAGAACTTATCAGGCCTTCTCAGTGGCCCCAAGACTTGGCGTTCAGTACCATCGTAAATCTTTTTTTCCGGATATTGATTTTGTCATGGGGACTGCGATTGAAATGGAAACTCCCTCTACTTTTTACGCCAAGGGTGGCGCTAAAATCGAAGGCATCTGGAATAACCCAGGAAGCGATCGTTTTAAAACAAGATTCGTCTGGAACGTCGGCGCATTCATGGGCGTGCAATCAGCTTACTAAGAGTTAACCGGCAAAGTTTTCCTCCCCTAAAATCTCTCTCAACTTTCTTCATCCTCACCCGAAAAGTCTAATATCAGCACGAATCACAGGATGTGATTTTCGCCTTAAAAACCACGGAGGGTTTATGAAAAAGACAAACACCAATACAGTTCAAAATTCAGTCAAAGATGTGCTCTTCCAAAAGATTGGGAACACATGGTTCATCTTCTCTCAGGTCAATAATGAAGTTGTCTATTCAGTCATGCCCGCGGGCATGGATCCGAAAACAACTAATCTCGAGCTTTACGAGATCATCGAAGAGCACATGACTAGAGTCGCTGGTAGCAAAAAACGCGCTCCAGAAGTATCAGTTGCTTAATTATGGGTGCTCCCAAGCTTTACTCAAATCTTTATGCTGAGAAAGACAAGGACACCAACCTCCGTGACAAACAGATCATTGAGGCGTTGTTAAAACGTCTCAATGACCGGCTTCAAAAAAATCCGAATGATTGCAAGAAAGCCGCCCTCATCCTCGAGAGCTGGCTGAAGAAAAAATAAATCTACGCCTTGTAAGCGTTAACAGTATTGATGATGAAATCGATTTCATCCTGCTTGATGTACGCAAACGCTGGGAAATTGATGACGGATTTCGCTATCCAATCAGCATGACCATGGGAAATTTTTCCACCGAGATGGGCCGTCGCACCTGGCTGCATACTCATCGCACCCGGATAGACCGTTCCGTATCCAATTTCATGCTTCTTTAAATACTCGATAAACGCAGGACGTGACTCCGGAGTCATGAGGGCAACTGACAGGTAACCGTTTTCCCAAACATCTGAGTGTGGTCCCACCATTCGCATGAGTGGGTTTTTAATTTTCTTTCTGTACTCTTCGCAAGCGTGTCGACGACTGACAAGTTTTGCGTCGAGGTGTTTTAACGACTCGAGCATAAACATCGCTTCGTAGGCACCTAAGCGTGAATTCCAGCCAATGAGACCATGATCGTAGTGGCCAGTGCGGCCGTGGTTGAGAAGAATCCTAGTCGTGTCTGCAATTTTTTGATCCATCGTGAACACGGCCCCAGCGTCTCCGCTTGCTCCTAAAACTTTCGCGGGATAGAAGCTGGTCGTTGAAACCATCGCCCCAGCGAGGAGACTTTCGCCTTTGATTTTTGTTCCAATTGCCTGAGCGCCATCTTCAATCAGAATCACATTTTGCTCTTTACAGTACTTTCTTATCTCAAGCGTTTCTGGACATGCCCATCCGTAAAGGTGGACGAGAATGAGCGCTTTTGGTTTAAATTTCTCTACCCCTTCTTTGACTGAAGCAAGTGTGAGGTGGAGTGTTTCTTTTGAAACGTCGATTACGTAGGGAACGGCACCAACATTCACAACGGATTCAAACGTTGCCCAAAAAGTCATATCGGGAAGAATGACGATATCATTTTTTTCAACACCTGCAGCTCGGAGTGCGAGCTGAATCGCATCCGTGCCATTACCGCATCCGAGAGCGAAAGAAGCTTTCGTGTAATCCTTGAGTGCTGTTTCAAATTGACCAACGACAGGTCCACCGACGAAGTGACCGTTCTTCAAAAGCTCAGAAGCTTTTGCGCAAACCGTTTCATAAAAACCATTTTCGTAACGAAGGATATCGATAAAAGGAACTTTCATTTTTACTCTCTTGTTGAGACGGGATTTACAGACGAGTTTACAAAAATTTCATTGGAGCGTCTTGTAAAACTCACTCAGACAACTAAAAATACCTGACTCTTTTGACCGGCCTCTCGTAATATTTCAATACCTTCAAATGACAGTTTTCCCGCAGTCACAATGGGGAAAAAAATTCCTCAAGACTCAAGAATTCAAACCGAAAGGATAGGTCAACAAGCACCATCATAGTGATGGAGCAAAAAAAACTAGAAGAGGCATGGTTGCCTCAGATGGGACATGAACACCCCATCATCTGCCAAGGAGGTAGTAATGGTATTAACCGGAGGATAGTCTATGGGTTTTAGAATTAACACGAACATGGCTTCACTACAGGCTCAATCAAGCTTGAGTAAAGTCAACAAAGAATCAGAATCAAGCTTTGCGAAGCTCAGTTCTGGTCAGCGGATCACAAAATCGGCAGACGACGCTGCTGGACTAGCGATTTCGGAGAAATTTAAAGCCGAAATTCGTTCTTCTCAGCAGGCAACGCGAAACGCCAATGATGGTATCTCGATGATTCAGGTGGCAGAAGGTGGTCTCAACGAAACAAGTAACATCCTTACTCGTCTCCGCGAACTTGCTATGCAATCAGCATCTGATACTGTCGGTGATACGGAGAGACAAATGTCCAATCTTGAGTATCAGCAGTTGAAGTCGGAAATGGGTCGTATCTCGACGGTGACTGAGTTTAACGGCAAGAAACTTCTCGATGGGGCAGCTGACAAATACGACTATCAAGTTGGTACAGGTAACAACGACTTTGAAGACCGTATTACTTTCGATGGGGCTTCGCTCGACGCAAGCCTTGAATCGATGGGTATTGAAGGTGCAGACGTTTCTTCGAAAGAAGGCGCTCAGGACTCTCTTGCTCAGATTGATGGTGCGATTGAGAAAGTTTCGGGTCAACGTGCGATTCTGGGTGCGACTCAGAACCGACTCACTTCAACAGTGACAAACCTCCAGGTTTACACTGAGAACGTGAGTGCAGCGAACAGCCGTATCCGCGATGTGGATTTTGCTGAAGAAACTGCTAAACAGGCCCGTAACCAGATCATTACTTCGGCAGGTACCTCGGTACTCGCTCAAGCAAACGCAAGTGGTCAGCAAGCTCTCAAACTGATTGGCTAATGTTCAAAGTTCTGAAAAGACGACTGCCCCTCTGGAAACAGAGGGGCTTTTTACTTGTCGCATTACGATTAATCTGCTAACTTCCCCACTCTTATGACGACACCCAGACCCGCTAAAAAGATGGAAGATAACTTCTGTTATCAAAAAGATTTTAAATACACTCACAAGAACCCTTATCACGACAAGCTCGAGGTTTTTGACTCCTTCGTTTTAAGAGATGAAGCGGCCGAAACGAATGTGGGAAAGTGGCACGAGCACTTTGGAAATAAACAACCGCTTGAAGTCGAAATTGGGTCTGGTTACGGCGAGTTCATGCTCGATTACTGCCAGAAAAATCCCGGAGTTAATTTCATCGGTCTTGATCATCGTTTCAAACGGAGCTTTGCTCTCGCGCAAAAACTCAACAAACTTGAGCACAAAAACTTTCGCTACCTTCGAGCTCGGGGCGAAAGACTCCAATTCATGTTCGATGAAAGCGAAGTTCAGTCGGTTTTTTATTTCTTTCCCGACCCATGGCCCAAAAAACGGCACAACAAGAAGCGTCTCTTTCAGAAACCTTTTCTGGATGCCTGTCATAAGATACTAAAGCCGGGCGGAACGCTTTTCGTGAAAACAGATCACGATGATTACTTCGACTGGATGAAGGAAGAAATGAAAGATGAAAAAAGATTCGAGATCCTCCTGGAGTCTCGTGACCTTCGTACGGAATTCCCCGATCATTTCCTCTCGCAATTCACGACGAAATTTGAAAAGATATTCCTAGGTCAGGGAACTCTCATTAAATCAATCGTTCTGAAAAATATTAAGGGCTAATTTTGTCATTCGGTAATCTCAAGGATCGAATTAAGGAATCACCGATTTCACTGGTGGTGAGTCAGTTCTTACCGCTTAAAAGAAGTGGCTCTTCGCTCGTTGGACTTTGCCCTTTCCATCCCGACTCAAAACCCAGCATGACGGTGACCGATTCCAAAGGACTATTCAAGTGCTTTGCTTGCGGTGCCGGTGGCGATCATATTCGCTTTGTCATGGATTACAAAAAAATTGAATTCATCGAAGCGTTGAAGGAATGCGCCCAAATTTTGGGACTTCCTTACGATGAACTCAATAAAGAAATCAAAAAAGATCCGCGTGTCGAAATGGCTGTTCGAGTTCTCAATGCTTCACTTAAAATTTACGCAAAGGTGGCGGAAGCAAAACCCGAGCCGTACGTTCAGTTCATTGAAAACCGGAAACTGAACCAAGAGTCGATTGATAAATTTCACATCGGATACTCCCCAGGTAACAATGCCTTCTTCTATTACCTAGATAAAATCCCAGGCGCCGATGGTGATTTCGCTCGAAAAGTGGCGATGGAAGTTGGCATCGTTCGCTACAACGAAGATCGCAATAGCTATTACGATTTCTACCGTGACCGGGTGATGTTTCCGATTCACGATCACGGTGGTCAGGTCCGGGGATATTCTTCACGAGCGGTTCTCCCAGACCAAAAACCAAAATACTTAAACTCCGGTGAATCCTTTGCTTTTGATAAAAAAGCGATTCTCTTTGGTTTTTATTTCGCGAAAACTTCGATTCGTAACAATGACCGTGTGATTCTCGTTGAGGGAAACATGGATGTGATCATGATGCATCAGTTTGGCTTTAACGAAACGGTGGCCACGATGGGAACCACTCTCGCCGAGCAATCTGTTCGCCTACTGACGAATATGACGAAGAATATTTACTTCGGTATGGATAATGATCTCGCGGGAAAAAAGGCCATGCAGAAATATAATGCTGACTTTCTCGCCATGGGCGTTCTACCGAAACTTCTCTCATTTGCTCCTTCTAAAGACCCGGATGAGTTTCTCCTCGCCGAGGGCCGTTTGGCGTTGATGGAGCGAATTGAGAAGGCTCCCATACTCCTAGACACCCTCATCGCCGAGGTCATCCCAGAAAAAATTCCGGAAAATACGGAAGTGAAGTTAAATGCTCTGCAGCGCGTATTCGAATTGGTCTCGCCTTTGAAAGAGCACCTCTCTGCCACAGAAAGAATCGTCGATGCCGCTAAAACTTTGGGTCTCCGTTCGGACTCAGGAACGATTTTAGAAGATTACAAGACCTACTTAAGTCGCCAGAAAGAGAAAGTTCACGTTCCCAAAGTGGTCGCCCCCACGGTCGAAGAAAAAGAAATTCAGCTTGAAACCGAAGCTGAGGCCCGGAATTTGCATGACCAAAAAAAGAGTCTCGAGCCAGTGCCATTAATGAAGAGTGAAAGACTCTTTCTCCGAGAAATCCTCTGTCATCCCGAGTTCTTGACGCATCTGAATGAGAATGAAATTCTTGCCTTAATCGGCCAGGATGAGGTAAAAAAGCTAGTTCAATGGCTCGTTAAAATTTATCGGGAAATCGATGATTCTGAATATGTGGCTTTTATCAAGGATCACATCCTTTATGGAAACTACTCAAAAGAAATTGTCGAAGTCGGAACCGATGCGCTTCAGGCACACGGCAACCGCTTAAACGATAAAGTCATTGAGCGCCTTCTGAAAGATTATAAGAAGGCCCTTCAAATGGACCTATTGAAAACGAAACGGAAGATATTGGTGGAACGCCAAAAATCAGAACCGTCTCAAAATGAAATTGATTTGATCCTGAGTGAAATTTCTAAGCTAGACAAAGAAATGCTTAATCTCAAGGACTCGCCGTAAGGGAGATACTATGTCAGTCGTTGTTGCCTTTTTAAATTCTCGGGAATTCTCTCGTTTGGTCATGAAAGGAAAAGATCAACAGTATCTTACTCCTGAAGAGATCAACGACGCGATTCCTGCGAACGTCGTAGATCCCGCTTCGATCGATGAAATCATGGACAAGATCGAAGAGGCCCGCATTCTGGTGAAGTCTCCAGAACTTGAAGAAGAAGAAACTGAGAAGGCCAGCACTGAAGTCGCTGAAGACCCTATGACTCATGATGAAGAAGCCGAACTCCGCGCTTCTTCTTCTGATCCAGTAAAACTCTACCTGAAGAAAATGGGTTCAGTAGCTCTCCTCACTCGCGAAGGCGAAGTGAAAATCGCTAAAGAGATCGAGGAAGGCGAAAAAGAAATCGTTACATCATGCCTTAAATCGAAACACGCTCTCGAAGAAATCCTGAAAATGAAAAACAAAATCGTTCAAGCTGAAGAGCAGAACGAGTACGTCAAAGACCTCGTCCGCGGTCTCGATGATGAATCTCCTGAGAAGGATATTCATGATACGCGCGAAAGAATCTACGCCGTGGTTGAGCACGTCAGAGATCTTCTCGCCAAAATCGTCAATGAAGACGGAACGCTAAAGAAGATGGAAGAAGTTGAGCAAGCGCTCATGAATAAAGTTTCCAGCGAACTCGTTGATCTCACCTTTAACCGGAAGATAATTAACTCGTTCACTGAACCGGTGAAATCTTATTACCTCCAATTCCGCGAGCTCTATGAGCAGCAGGAACGGATTTATAAATTCCTCGAAGTCACTGACGATACGACTTACAAAGTCATGTACGATCGTTTGATGGAAGATGATGCTTACAAGCGCGAGCTTGCACGTAACCTCTTCACGACAGACGCGAAGATCGAGCAGATGATTCGTACACAGGAAGATATCCTTCGTAAGCTTCGTCGTCTCGCCATCGATGCTGGTATGGCATTCGAAGATATTTATTCGGTTTATAACATCATCGTCACTGGTGAAGAAAAAGCTGATAAAGCGAAGTCTCAACTTGTTGAAGCGAACTTACGTCTCGTTGTTTCGATCTCTAAGAAATATACCAACCGCGGTCTTCAGTTCCTGGATCTCATTCAGGAAGGAAACATCGGTCTGATGAAAGCCGTTGATAAGTTCGAGTATCGCCGTGGATATAAGTTTTCAACTTATGCGACATGGTGGATTCGTCAGGCGATCACCCGTGCCATCGCGGATCAGGGTCGTACGATCCGTATTCCGGTTCACATGATCGAAACCATTAACAAACTCGCTCGTACTTCTCGCCAGCTTATCCAGGAACTTGGTCGCGAACCAACTCCGGAAGAGATTGCTGAGAAGATGGAACTCTCTGTCGATAAAGTGAAAAAAGTCTTTAAGATCTCCAAAGAGCCAATCTCTCTTGAAACTCCGATCGGGGAAGAAGAAGATTCGTCACTTGGTGACTTTATTGAAGATAAGAAGATCATCTCTCCAGCGGACGCTGTGATGAGTGTGACTCTTTCTGAACAGACTCGTTCTGTTCTTTCGACACTTACTCCAAGAGAAGAAAAAGTTCTCCGCATGCGTTTTGGTATCGGTGAAAAATCAGATCACACTCTCGAAGAGGTTGGTCAGGATTTCTTCGTTACTCGTGAACGTATCCGTCAGATCGAGGCGAAAGCTCTTCGGAAGCTTCGTCATCCATCGCGCGCGAAACTTCTTAAGTCGTATCTCGATAACTAAGTTCTTTATAAAAGGGTCGCTTCTAGCGGCCCTTTTTTTTGGCACAAATATTCATGCCAGCGAAGTTGCGACCACGATCTCATCAATGCGCTTTTCTTAGATGATCAGATTCCAGACGTCACCGCTCATGAAGAACTTTGAGAAAAAAGAAATGGCTAAATTAGGTCTCTGATTTTCTCGCACAATAGAGAGTATAAATAGCTGCTGCCGAAACAAGATGCCAGACAGCGTGTCCGTTGATGAAGTGATTTTCCGGGTTACACCAAGTCCTAGTGATATCCAGTAATAAAAAAATCCCTGCAATAAATTCGATGAAAATAGCCAGACTCAAGATATTTCCGTCGAGTTTGCCCCTCTTTTCCCTAATCATCTGAAACTCTAGCACTGCGCCTACAATAATCTGAAAACTGAAAGGAATGTTGGCCACATCAAAAATCGCCAGAAATAGGAGTGAGAGAAATAGCCCTACTCCAAAGAAGGTGAGTGTTTTCTTCCTTTCCCAACGAAAATAGCGCTCGATGGCAAGAGAACAGATACCCATCGACAAAACCAGCATGACACCTACGTCTAAAAGCTTACCTACATTCGTCCCAGACATGTGGAAGAAGGATGACCCAAGAAAGAGGCCAAAAGTTGTCCATAAAAAGAACGATTTCTCGTGCACTTTCTGACGGGAACGGAGGATGAGGAGGGCCGCGATGAGGTAACCGATGTTGGACCACGTGTTGGCCGGCTGTTGTAACCAACCGCACATTTGAGTCTCGCAATAGAGGTATTTTTGAGGCGCCCAAGTCGACCAGAAACAAGAGCTTTCGTTCATTCTTTTATCTTATCTCTTTGCTAACAAAAAACGGCCAGAAAATAGAATTTCTCCTATACTACTCTTTTAAATTTTACCCGAAGAGACGATGGAATATACGAATACAGCTGACCTCATTCTTCAGAAGATTTACTCCCAAGAAATAATTTTTCTCGCGCGCCGAATGGTCGAGCAGGGAAGAGTTTCGCTTTCTTTCATGAAAGGATCGCTCGAAAACTTTTTCATCGTCTCCGGTATCATCGCTGAGAACAATACCAATTACGAAGCCAAAGTCAGTTACAAGCAGTCCGAGAATAAATTTGCCACCAACTGTTCCTGCAATCTTTGGAATGCAGAGAAGCCCTGCCATCACACAGCAAGTCTGTTAATTAAGTTCAGTGACTTGCAAGAAAAGACCGGCGGTAAGCCCGGAATGCCGATGCCGCTTTCGCTCATGAGCCAAGAAGGAGTGCACGTCGAGCGTTACGGGACACTCATTAAAAACGCTC
This sequence comes from Bacteriovoracaceae bacterium, assembly GCA_947440875.1. Lineage (GTDB taxonomy): Bacteria > Bdellovibrionota > Bacteriovoracia > Bacteriovoracales > Bacteriovoracaceae > Peredibacter. The sequence continues at coordinate 13,211 of CANETG010000004.1, read as the reverse complement.
CGACGATGACCGGGGCGCGCACGAACTCCACATTCAGTTCACTCCAGTACACACTCGTGAATCGAAAAGTTGTTAACTTCCCTGCGCCGACAAAATGGCACGGAAAACTCGTGGTGAATCTCATTCCCGCATCGGCCCTCGATGAATATCGTGCGGCCCTGTATGTTGAAGGAAAGTTTACTTACAGTTTCAGCTGGCAAAATGAAGAAGAAGTGACCAAAGAAGTATCCATGTTCGATCTTCTTTATCTCTTCAACTGGAAAACTGGAGACGCGCTTGATCTCCCGACCGAAATGCGTGAGCTCGTTTCCAAACTAAAACTCACCGACATGATCGGCGACATCCAAGATTTCATTCGCCTTTTCTTACCGCTCACCAAGAGTGGTCTCGCTGATCTTTTGGTGGAAGGCGAAAATTGGAACACATTTCCGATTGAGGATATGGAGTACAGGTTCTCGATCAATCCCTCGCCGAGAAAAAGCTTTCTCAATCTCGAGCTCGAGCTTTTCACGACGGATCAAAAACTTGTCCCTATGCCGTCGCCGTTTCTCCTCTTCGTGAGTGATCAAGGCTACTCATCCAGCTTCCGCACAAGAAACGATGCTCTCCTTTTCTTCAAAACGCTGATTGAAGATTTCGATCGGGAAACAGTTCTTCACAAAAAGTACCTCCACAGCAATTCTCGAAAACAAATCATGACCGAATGGATTAACCTGGTCATGAAGGAAGATGAGCTTCCTTTCTTTGATCCAACGTTCAAGAAAGTTTTCATGCTTAAGACCAAAACCTTCAAGAAAGTGTTCCTCGCTTTCCTTGATAGCTTTGGCGAGATCGGCTTTAAAACGTCTTTTTATATTAAAGATGAGCGGAAGGTGATCTTCCAGATTCCGAAGAACAATCTTTTGGACGGAATCGCTCCTTTCTATCAAACCTTAACTCCGATGCAGATTCCGATTTTCTATGACCAGCAGCAAGTGCGGACCTGGAAGAGCACGATTCGTTTCGAAAGAAACAAAGACAAACTCTATTGGTTCCAGCTCGATCTCGTCGTGAGCGATGATGATCTTGAAGTCATCAAAAATGCCGAAGTGAGCGATAACTTCCTTCTTTCAAACAAGGGCCTCGTCCTTCTTTCCGATGAGCAGAAAGATCTTCTTCGCTTCATGAAGCGGTATACGAAATTTGAAGGTGAGAAAAAAGAAGGCGGCAAAGGAACATCTCGGTTCGGTCTCTTCCTTCAGCGGTCTCGGATTTTTGAATTGTTTGAACTCAAGCGCCTCGGGATTGAAGGTGCTTTGACTGAGGAAGAAGAAGAATTCTGCGACAAGATCATGACGATGAAGGACATGCCTCATTACGAAATCGATCCTCGCTATACTGAGATTGCCCGTCCTTATCAGGTCCAAGGGTACAACTGGCTTCGGTTCTTGTATGAGCACCGATTCGGAGCGTGTCTCGCCGATGACATGGGTCTTGGTAAGACTCTTCAGACGATCATGCTTCTTCAAACACTCAAAACGAAACTAAAAAAAGTTCTGATTATTTGCCCAGTTTCCATCCTCTACAACTGGCGCAACGAACTGGAGAAATTTTCTGATCTCACCTACTCCATTTATTATGGTGATGAGCGTGAGTATAAAACTGACGCTCAAGTTATTCTGACATCATATGGACTCATGAAAAAAGAATCATTCTCTACTTTGGGAGATGATGAATTCGATATTCTGATTTTTGATGAAGTTCAACATTTGAAAAACATCCGCTCACTCGGAGCGAACGCCGCTCGCCAACTCAAAGCAAAATTTCGTATCTGTTTAACGGGTACGCCCGTAGAAAATGACCTCTCCGAATTCTACAACATCATGGACCTTTGTGTGCCTGGGGTGTGGGGAGATCTTGGACTCGTCAGATCTTCATCGAAAAACAAAAATCGCCTGCTCGCTCGTCGAACAGTGAAGCCATTTATTTTGAGAAGAACAAAAGATCAGGTTCTGAAAGAACTTCCCGAAAAAATCGAAAACCACGTATTCCTTGATTTTGCTGACGAAGAAAAAGAATTTTATAAACAGAAACTCAACGCCGTGAGATCAAATATCATTGCCCCAGGTGCCAAGAGATACGGGGAAGTTCTCAAATCCCTTCTTGAGCTTCGCCAGATGTGTTTGTGGCAGAAACACCCTGCACTTCATTCAACGAAAATCGATTTTCTCATGGAAACTCTCGAGACTCTCGTGGAAGAAGGTCATAAGACACTCATATTTTCTCAGTTCACGACTTATCTCGATCTCATCGAGAATAAAATCCGTGTTGCTGGTTGGAAACACGCCCGCATTGATGGATCACAGACGATCAAGAAAAGAGGCGAGCAAGTTGAGCTCTTCCAAAATGGTGATGCTCAGATCTTCCTCATTTCACTCAAGGCCGGGGGATTCGGATTGAACCTCACCGCTGCCAGTTATATTTTTCTGATGGATCCTTGGTGGAACCCTGCGGTTGAACGCCAGGCAATCGATCGAGCTCATCGTATTGGCCAGGAAAATAAACTCACTGTTTATCGGCCGATCATTAAAGAATCAGTGGAAGAAAAAGTTCTCGTCCTTCAGCAAAGTAAACGCGAACTCTTCCGTGATCTCATGGCCGAGGACGATGATGATTACTTTAGCGGAAAACTTACGATGGATGATTTTCAACATCTTCTTAGCTAAGAGGTTTTCATGGCCGATTTTACAAAATTAATAGATGACATGGCCGGCTACAAGCACGATGAAAGCTTGCAGGCCGTTTCTCCAATCGAATTTGATAAAATTATCCAGAACCGTCGCTCGGTTCGCTTTTATACGGATGAGAAAATTCCCGCAGAAGTTGTTGAGAAAGTTTTGAGCTGGGGATTACTTGCCCCGAACTCTTCTAATCTTCAGCCCTGGGAATTTTACTGGGTAAAGGATTCAGCAAAGAAAGCTGAGCTCGTCACCGCTCTACTTTCACAGCCGGCCGCTCGCACTGCTCAGGAACTTATCGTCGCCGTCGCCAAAAGAAAAACATGGAAGAAAGTCAGACAAGAAATGCTTGCGCAGATGAAGGCAACTCCTGATGTTCCTAAAGCAGCAAAAGATTATTACGCAAAAATTGTTCCCCTTGCCTACACCTTGGGTCCTTTAGGAATTGTAGGACTCTTCAAAAAGGTAGCCGTAACACTCGCAGGTATCGTACGCCCCGTCCCTCGCGAACCCTGCACGGATGCTGACATGAGAGTTTGGGCCGCGAAAAGTACGGCCCTTGCCTGTGAAAATATCATGCTGGGATTTTCTGCCTTCGGGTTCGATACATGCCCGATGGAAGGCTACGATTCAGCACGCGTGAAAAAGATTTTGGATCTTCATCGCGGGGACGAAGTCGTCATGGTCATTGGTGCAGGGAAACGCGACGCCAAGGGAGTTTACGGACCGAGAATCCGCATGGACTCGAAACAATTTATTAAAATCATCTGAGAGTTTAAATGAAATTATTGATCGCTCTACTCATTTCATTATCCGCGAGCGCCAAAGACTACCAATCTGGAAATGTTAAGTTTGGTGTGGAAACTATTATTTCTCGGGACGATGTCATCTGGGGATTTGATTTTTTACCGGATGGAAAAGTCATTTTCACTGAGCGCGGTGGGATCATGGCAATTCTCGATCCAAAGACCAAGACCGCCTACGCACTTAAGAATGTACCGAAAGTTCATTCCGCCGGTCAGGGCGGCCTTCTTGATGTGAGAGTTCACCCAGATTTTGCCAAAAATAATTTAATCTTTTTTACCTATTCAGAACCAGTGGGAGAAAAATCAACGACTGCCCTGGGCAGTGCTGAACTAAAAGGAACTGAGCTCATTAATGTCAAAAAACTTTTCACTGCGTGGAAGCCCAATTCCAACGACCATCATTACGGTTCACGTATTGTCTTCGATGGGAGAGGGCATATTTTTTTCACCGTAGGAGACAGAGGCAAGCAAGAAAAAGCCCAGGATATTGACTATCACCAGGGGAAAGTCCTTCGGATCAATGAGGACGGCACTATCCCGAAAGATAATCCGTTCGCCGGAGCTCCTGCAACAAAAAAAGAAATCTGGAGCTACGGGCACAGAAGTCCCCAGGGTCTTTACTATGATTCTGAAAAAGATGAGCTCTGGGAGACGGAGATGGGGCCTCGTGGTGGTGACGAAATTAACATCGTCGAAAGAAAAAAAAATTACGGTTGGCCGATTGCGACTTACGGTCGCGAATACCATGGACCCAAAATTGCTGACGGAAAAAAAGTCGGCACAGAGCAACCCATCGCCTACTGGGTTCCCTCTATTTCTCCCTCGGCCATGACCTTCTATACAGGGGGAACGATTCCCGAATGGAAAAATAATCTTTTCCTCGCTTGCCTCGGTGAGCAGCACCTTCGCCGTCTTGAGATGAATGGGAGGAAAGTTGTGAAGCAAGAAGAACTCATTAAGGATCTCGACTGGAGATTCCGGAATGTGAGAACCGGACCAGACGGCAATATGTGGTTCTCCACCGATGAGGGCAAGATCGGAAGGCTCGTGAGGAAATGAGATGAAACTTACTCAGACCGTAAAAAAAGGTGGATGCGCCGCTAAAGTTCCGGCGATTCTTCTGAGAGAAATTCTTTCCGGAGTGATTTTTCCTCCAAAGATTGAAGGCGTCACAGTCGATGGCGCAAGCTTCGATGATGCCGCCATTTATAAAATAAGTGGGACCCACTCCCTCGTTCAAACTCTCGATTTCTTCACACCCATTGTTGATGACGCTTTTGATTTTGGAGCGATTGCAGCGGCGAATTCATTAAGTGATGTCTATGCCATGGGCGGGAAACCGAAAACCTGCATGGCGATTCTAGCTGCACCACTGGCCACGATGGAGCCGTCGATTATCCAAGCTGTTCTTCAAGGCGCCTGCTCTGTCATAACGGAATCAGGAGCATCTCTTGTCGGTGGTCACAGTATTGATGACGACACTTTAAAGTTCGGACTCTCCGTGACGGGTATGGTGGAGAATGAGTCTATTTGGACCAACGCTGGTGCCAAAGTCGGCGACTACTTAATTCTCACAAAACCATTAGGCACCGGAACGATCTGCGCAGGAATTAAAAAGCAAGAAGTCGACAGCGACATCGCTCTTGAGGCCATCTCATCCATGAAGAAACTCAATAACGTGATCGATCTTCTCACCCTCGAAGAGATTGACTCGATTCACGCGGGAACTGATATCACTGGTTTTGGATTAGCGGGACATAGCTATCAGCTCGCTCTCGCTTCTGAGAAAACTCTGTGTTTTAATTTTCGAAGTCTTCCTCTTTTTAAAGGAACGATGAGTTCACTTGAAAAGGGCTGGCTGACAAAAGCGCATAAGAGTAACGAAGAATATACAAAACACTCCTTAAATTGGGGTCCTACTATTTCAGAAACTGAAAAGCTCGTCGCTTTTGACCCTCAAACGAGTGGCGGGCTCCTCCTGTCTGTTTCTCCCGCCTTTGCTCAAGATATCGTGAATCGTTTGAAAGATCATTTCCCTGGAACAGCGATCATTGGAACTGTGATGGATAAGCAGGACTTTCATGTCATCATGGAATGACGAAGAATTAAAAAACCTCTTTCTCCACCATACTCCGTTAATCGATGTGCGTAGTCCTGGAGAATATCTTGAAGGGCAAATTCCATTTTCAGTAAATCTTCCCATTATGAACAATGAGGAAAGAGTGAAAATCGGAACCTGCTACAAAGAACAAGGCCAGGAAGCTGCGATCAAACTTGGGCATGAACTCGTTCGTGATAAAATAAAAGAAGAAAGAATTGAGCTCTGGAGAGAATACATTCGGAAGAATCCCGGAGCGGAAGTTTTTTGTTTTCGTGGAGGCCTCCGGTCTCAAATCGCGTGTGAGTGGATAGGTCATGGAAAGAGGCCTATTTCTGGTGGGTACAAACGGCTTCGCCGTTATTTTTTATCCTGGTTAGATGATGCTCCTCTTCCAGAACTCATTCGCATTGGTGGACCGACGGGTTCAAGAAAGTCTGATTTCATCAAACACTTCGACCACGTTGATCTTGAGCATCTCGCACATCACAGAGGCTCAGCATTCGGAAATCTCGGAACGCAGCCCACTCAGATTACATTTGAAAATAATTTGGCACTTGAGTTCATGAAGCTGGAGGGGAAAAAGATTATCATTGAGGACGAAAGTGCGACACTTGGGAAAATAATTTTACCGAAGCGCCTCTATCAGCATCTCAGACAATCACCCATGCTCGTTCTTGAAGTTCCTCTCGAGATGAGAGTTCAAAATATTTTTGATGCGTATGTAAAAGGGAGAAAAGAAGAATTCTTTCTCTCCTCACTGGAGAAAATTAAAAAGAGTCTGGGCGGAGTCAATTTCTTAAAGATTCAGGGTGAGATGAGAGAGGCTTTCTCGCAAGAAGAAGAACTTGCTCATCACGCAGTTTGGATCAGATCGCTCCTTGCCAATTATTATGACCCTTCCTACATGAGAGACATCGACCGACAGGGCCCACTCATATTAAAAAGAGGAAATGCTGAAGAACTTCTCGCCTGGCTTAGAAAAGCTTAATCAGGCGAATCTCTGTTTCATTGTCTTGATCGAGAACACGTAAAGCACAGTCACGGTATGAAGGTGCACCCGTGAGAATTCTTGGGTTATTCGAAAATCCAAAACGCTCGCGCGGGATACCGATCGCGTTCTGATCAAGTCTTTCATTATTATTCTCATCAAGAAAAACGGAAATTGCATACTCACCGGGCGGTAAATCCACAACCGTTGAAACATTTCTTTGTCCGAGTGTCGCCACTGAACCCGTTTTGACTGCCTTCCCTTTCGGAAACTGAGAGGAAGAATCAAAAATTGCAAAAAAGATCTTTCCGCTTTTTCCCATGGTCTGAGAAAAGTTTATTGTGACCGGAGCTGCGGCTGCCGAGAATGATAAGAGAATGCTCAAAAAAAGTAATTTCATAAAACCTCAAATTGTTTCAATGACCCGAGAAACTTCAATGTCGAGAGAGCACTTAAAGTGCCCTAGCGGACAGGCCTTATAACCGTGAAGGCCGCAAGATCGACATGGAAGTGAATCTCCCACATCTACCACCACAGAATCAAGGGCCAGTGGAATATATCCATAGGCAGGCACGGTGGAGCAAAAAATCGCTGTCGTACGGGCATTAACGCAACTGGCGAGGTGAAGTGGGGCCGAATCATTCACAAAAACGCGTTTGGCATCCTTCATGAGGGCAGCTGAATCGAGAAGATTGAGTTCCCCGCAAAGATTGTCGGTGTTGGGTATATCTTTCCGGATACGATCACAAAGATCTTTATCTCCTGCAGCACCTATAAAAATGACTTTCCCTCGACGAGATATTTCTAAGGTTAATTCGCGGTACTTACTTTCACTCCACGCTTTGGTGAACCAAACAGAAGCAGGGGCGACGACAAAATACTCTGCCGTTTTATGTTTTGCCACTTTCTCAAAGTGCTTCGGAAGGAGAGGAAGTTCCGGGCGATAAGATTTCATGTCGGGGGAAATTTTATAATGAGGATCAATGAGCTGAAGAAGCTGCAGATTTCTCTGCACCTCATGCCAGAATTTTTTTTCATTTTCTTCCGGGCGATGAGGAATACGATGATCTGCTTTGTGAGTCAAAAAAATACTGAGAGGATTCTGCTTAAATCCTGCTTTCACTTTTGAGTGCATGAGCGATGTCACGAGTCCGGAATTAAAATGACGATGAAGATTGAAAACGGTATCAAATTTAATTTTCCTGAGCTCACCAATAAGACGCATGAGATTTTTTGTCTTCCCACCGGCTTTATCCCAAACCCAGACTTTCTCAATAGTAGGCAGGCCTTGAATCACCGACTCATTTCCCTTCCTGAGAAAAAAATGAATCTTTGAGTCTGGATATTGCTCTTTGACCGCCCGTGCAAAGTGGCTTGCAAGGATCGTGTCCCCTATGAAAGCGGTCTGGATAATCAGAATATTTTTAGACGAGGCGTCATTCATACGATAGAGTTATTTTACCTATGCCCAAGATATCTGCGATTATCCCTACGTTCAATGAAGAAGTCCACATTCGCGAGGCGATTGAGTCTGTCCTCTGGTGCGACGAGATTATCGTCGTCGATTCTTTCTCGACGGATAGGACCGTTCAGATCGTAAAATCATTTCCTCAGGTACGCCTCCTTCAGCACGAATACGAACACTCGGCAGCTCAAAAAAACTGGACCATTCCCCAGGCCACTCATCCCTGGATTTTTCTTCTCGATGCGGACGAAAGACCAACTTCGGAATTAGTTGAGGAAGTGAAGTCTGTCGTTAAAACGGAAACACCGTTTTCGGCGTTCTGGATTTATCGTCGTAACAATTTCATGGGAAAAAGAATCAATTACTCAGGATGGCAGTCCGATAAAGTGATTCGCCTTTTTAAAAAAGATGAATGTCGGTATCAGAATAAACACGTTCACGCCGAAATCGAAACGAAGGGTGGAGTCTCCATGCTTCGAGAAAAGCTCATTCATTACACTTATAAAGACCTTAATTCTTATCTTAAGAAGGCCGATCGCTACACCACTTGGGGGGCCATTGACCGCTTTGAGAAGTTTCAGAAACAGGGCCGCACCATTGGGCTTCCCTATCTGTTCTTTCGCCCTTTGGGTCGATTTGTGCGGCATTATTTTTGGCGATTAGGAATTTTAGACGGCACCCACGGCTTCGTGGTTTCGGCCTTGGCGGCGTATAATGTGTACATTAGAGCTGTGAAAATATGGAGACTTCAAAACGGTGAGAAGATTGAGGATCCGTTTAAAAAATAAAACTCAGGACGTCCTGAAAAAAATAGCAAAAAAGACCTATTTTAGTACCCCAGAAAACCAGATTTAAAACGTTCGCCGCATTTTTCATGAAGGCGAATATGCCCCAAGACGCCATCTTGATGGTAAAAATTCGATCTTAAGAGTAATATTTACGCATTAGAAATCATAAGCAGGTAAAAATATGGGCCTCCAGACGTTACTCACATCGACTGAAACTAATCTTACAGAAGGCCAGATCCGGGCCTTTTACCTCGGAACCTTCGTTGCGAATCGTCCGGTACCGTTTAAAACAGCGATGGAAGAAGTTCTGATGGAAGCAGAAGTCGAAGATTATAAGATTTGGGAAAAAGACATGAAAGCACTTCACGATCAGGTGAAGGCAAATGTTCATAAAGAATTAAAAAACCTTATTGTTGATGAAGCTGATCTCAAATCGTTTCTTCAAACCTCACTAGGACGCCTCGATTATTTCCTTACGGGCTACGCCGTCTCAGGCGCATCAGATGATGAAGACACAGCTGAAGTTGTCGAAGAGCTCGAAGATAATGTTCTCGATCTTGAGGATTACCTGGCCGATGAATCTGCGACGAAAGAAAGTGGTTTAGAGCTCAAAAAGCTCACACTCGAAACGTGGAAAGACATCGTTGGTCTGAAAGAGGATTAGGAAACTAAATTCTGAATTTTAGCTTTATAAGAAAATTGAAGCTCCGGATGCTCGAGTGAGAAGATTTTTAATCCTTCGTTTCGCAATTTACAAGCAGGACACTTCTGGCAGCCCTCTTTAGCTATTCCTTCATAGCAAGTAATCGTGGTTTCCAGAAGAAATTCTAAGCAACCGAGGTTGTGACCCAAGGCCATCGTCTGTTTTTTTGTCATGCTCACTAACGGTGTGCGAATTTCAAATTTCTGGTCCGCAAAATCTAATCTCAAGGCCGACTGAACAATATCCATGTAGGCGCGAGAACAGTCGCGGTAACCAGAATTTGCACCCTCTAATTCCATCACTCCCATGTAAATGACCTGAGCGCCTAATGAGTGGGCATGAATTCCCGCGAGTCTCGCCATGAGGCCGTTTCTTCCAGGAACTAGAGTATTGGGTGCTTGCCCAGACTTGTGTTCAATTTTTTTATCATTTCCGATGAGAGCTGATTCGGTGATTTGCCCCAGGCATGTGAGGTTAAGTTCAGCGTGATCAACTTTAAAATAATCGGAGATCAGCCGGGCCCGCCCTAGTTCTTCAGAATGTCTTTGATCGTAATCGAAAGAAAGTGAAAGCACATTACCCGCACCAAATTCTTGGACAGCAAGTGCCAAACATAAACTTGAATCCATTCCCCCGGAGTGTACGACGACTGATTTTTTCTTCATTAGTAAGGGCGATTCTTTTCCCACTCGTAAGCAGATTGAATGATGATATTAAGATCATCATTCTTTGGTTTCCAGCCTGTGAGCTTTGACAAGCGGCTTGATTCTGCGGTGAGACTCGCAGAATCGCCTGCGCGCCTTCCGAGTTCATTCACTTTAAAGTTCACGCCGGTAATTTCTTTCACGCGAGAAATAACTTCTTTCACACTAAAGCCGTGACCATACCCACAGTTGAGGGGTTGCGATTCTCCACCTTTCTCAAGAAACTGAAGAGCTTTCACGTGAGCATCGGCCAGATCAGAAACGTGAATATAATCGCGAACGCAGGTTCCGTCTTTCGTGGGATAGTCTGTGCCGAAGAGATCCATGTGAGTTCTCTTCGAAGTAGCGGCCTCGCAGGCTGCTTTAATCAAATGAGTCGCTTTAGGAAACGATTGTCCGATTTGCCCTTCAGGGTCTGCTCCAGAAACATTGAAGTAGCGAAGCGCGATATACTTGAAGCCTTTGTTGGCAAAGGCAAGATCACGCAGCATGTGTTCGGTCATGAGCTTTGATTGCCCATAAGGATTGATTGGTAAAAGCTCACTATCTTCGTGGCACACACCACTTTCTGGCATTCCATAAACAGCTGCCGTTGATGAGAAGATAAAATATTTAATCTTAAACTTATCGCACATCGAAAGAACAAAATGCGAGTTGATCGTATTGTTCTGATAATAGAACAAGGGCTGGGTAACACTGTCTGGGACAACAATACTTCCCGCAAAGTGAACAACGGCATCGAACTTACCGGCCTCAAAAATGCTTTCAATTTTTACGCGATCTGCGAGGTCAGCGACGATGAGATTTCCATAAGTGATTGCCTTCGCAAAGCCGGTTGAAAGGTTATCGACGATCGTTATGTCGTGACCTTGTTTCCCCAAAGCTTTCAGTACGTGTGAGCCGATGTAACCCGCTCCACCCGTAATCAGTATGCGCATAACTATCCTTTATGGTTAGTAGTATCTTATAATCCTCCCAGATGAATGTAAAACTCATAGCAATTGCCGCACTCGGAAAAAGCCGCCAGATTGGACTTAATAACGACCTCCCCTGGAGTCTCCCTGAAGAGTACCGGCACTTCCAAGAGACGGTTAGGGGTCAGCACGTCCTTATTGGGAGAAAAAATTTCGACTCTCACGAGGGAGACGTGACAGGAACGTACCCACTTATCCTGAGTCGAAACGCCGACTATCAACCTCTCTGTGGGAAAGCCTTCACCTCATTAAAAGAAGTCATCAGCTACGCAGATAAAATTGCGATCAGTAAATTATACGTTATCGGTGGGGCAGAAATTTACGGTCTCACTCTCCCATTCCTGAGTGAATTTCTGTGGAGTGAGGTCGAATATGATGGGCCTGCCGACGCCTACTTTCCTGAGTTCACAAACTTTCCCTGGAAAGTCGCAAATGAAGAGAAGCATCCCGAATGGACCATGAGAAAATTGGTGAAATCGCCGGAAAATATATAAGATAGGGCATGGCCGAAAAAAGTAAAACAATCTGTTTCTTCAATACCAATCGCGCGTGGGGTGGTGGAGAGAAATGGCATCTGACAACTGCCTCAGAAATGAATCGTCGGGGTTATCAAAGTATCTTGGTCACCAATAACGGATCTGAGTTGTACCACAAGGCCCGTGCTGAGAAACTTCTCGTCTATGGTTTTTCAGTCAATAACATCAGCTTTATTAATCCGATGAAGATTCTGACGATGATTGCTTTTTTTAAATCAAAAAAAATCGATACCATAGTTCTTAATCTCCCTCAGGATCTTAAACTCGCTGGCATAGCTGCCAAGCTCGCGGGGATCAAAACTATTATCTACAGACGTGGAATGCCCCACCCTCTAAGAAATACGATACTCAATCGCTTCCTGTTTCAAAAAATTCTCACTCACGTTATTGTCAACTCTGAAGAGATTGGAAGAAGCCTCGCTGATAAAAATGACAGCTGGTTTCCGAAAGATAAACTCAAGTTAGTTTACAATGGAGTTACTCCTCAGAGTCATTCTCATCAGAATAAGATCTATCAAAAAGAAAACAATGAATTTGTCATCGGTAATGCGGGAAGACTCACCGATCAGAAAGGCCAGATTTACTTAATCGAAATGGCGGAAGAACTAAAAAAAGAAAACGTTTCGTTCAAAATTATTATTGCTGGTGAAGGCGAGCTTCGTTCCCAACTAGAAAACTTAATTAAAGAAAAAAAATTAGAAAATGAAGTAAAGCTTCTCGGACATGTAGATGATATGACCGGATTTTTTAACTCGCTTGATCTTTTTGTCTTCCCTTCAAAATATGAGGGCTCGGCCAACACACTGATAGAAACTATCCAGCATGGTATTCCTTGTATCGCCTTTGATGTGAGCTCCAATCCAGAAATTATCCAGCACGGAATCAATGGATATTTGGCGAAGCCTTTTAACGCCAGTGATCTGAAAAAATACACGTTAGAAATCATGAGTTCTCCGGAAAAGAAAGAAATATTCCGCAAGGCCAACGAACAGATTCTCGCCTCAAAATTTGATAGCCACAAAAATCTCACGATTCTTGAGGGAATCCTTTAATGTGTTACTCCGCTGAAGTACAAGTCGATTTAAACGTTCTCATGGAAAGGTTTAAGGCGAGTATTTCGACAGCGGATGATATCTATTTTCAGGAGATGGTGAAGAAAACTCAGGATCGTTTGTTTTTAAAAGATGCACTCAACATCCCAAGAAGTCCTCGTTCTGATTTTTTTAAAATGCCTGGCCTTGATAAGCGTATTTTTCCCGGTTACTTCACCTGGGTGATGGTTCATGAAAATGGGCGTAGAGTTTTTAAAAGGATGAGATACCGCGTTCGTCCTAAAGACTCGAAAGAAGAAATCCCAACCAAGTATAATGTGTTCAACGCGAGAATTGATTCACTCGAATCACGCCAGACCTGGCAGAAACTCTTTACC
>CANETG010000003.1 GCA_947440875.1 Bacteriovoracaceae bacterium | reverse complement strand
GCATATCTTTGTAGTGACGCTCGAGCATTTTATAATCTTCAACGAGATCGCCGTAAGCTTTTGGCATGACCTCTTCGAGAGTCTTTTGATGCTTGTTGGATTCCATCTTAGACTCGTCATTGATCGGCTGCGGAGTCCGGATCCCGGCCACAACGTCTTCACCCTGCGCGTTTACCAAAAACTCACCAAAGAATTTCTTCTCTCCCGTGGAGGGATCGCGTGTAAAACAAACGCCCGTGGCACAGGTATCACCCATGTTGCCGAAGACCATCGACTGAATATTAACGGCAGTACCCCAGTCGTGAGGGATGTTATTCATTTCCCGATACTTGGTCGCGCGGTTATTATTCCAAGAGCTAAAGACGGCACCGACCGCGCGCCAAAGTTGTTCCATCGGATCCTGGGGAAAAACCACACCATGATCTTCGAGCAGAACTGATTTATAAACTTTCACTAGCTCTTCGAGATCCTGAGCAGTGAGTTCAGTATCCTCGTGAACCCCACGCGCTTCTTTCAGGTCTTCTAAGTTTCCTTCCAGGTGAGACGTATTCACACCGAGAACGACGTTGGAGAACATCTGGATGAAACGACGGTACGAATCCCAAGCGAAACGCGGATTATTCGTTTTCTTCGCAAGTGCCTGGACCGTTTTATCATTAAGACCAAGATTCAAAACTGTATCCATCATTCCGGGCATCGAGGCACGTGCCCCGGAGCGAACCGAAAAGAGTAACGGGTTTTCGAGATCGCCGAACTTTTTATTGGTCAGTTTTTCAACCCAACCGAGAGACTCGATCACCTGATCGCGAATTTCTTTTGAAATCTCTTTATTGGTCTTGGTGAAATCAAGACACGCCTCTGTGGTGACTGTGAAACCTGGCGGAACAGAAAGTTTCATCGCACACATCTCTGCCAGGTTTGCACCCTTTCCGCCGAGAAGAGCTTTCATGTCTCGGTTACCGTCAGTCAGTTCTGCGGAAAATTTATATACCCATTTTTTCATACGCATCAGCTCCACTTAATGAGAAATTTTTGCCTTGATGTAATCTTTGACTTGATCGAGGGCCACGCGCTCCTGAACCATCGTATCCCGATCGCGAACGGTGACGGCGTGGTCGGTGATCGTATCGTAATCAACGGTGATACAGACCGGAGTTCCAATCTCATCTTGGCGGCGGTAGCGCTTACCGATTGATCCCGCAGTATCGTATTCGCATTTGTAATCTTTCTGGAGCTCGCGGAGAAGTTTTTGAGCCGTTGGTTCTAGCTCTGCTTTCTTCATGAGTGGCATCACCGCTGCTTTGATCGGAGCAAGACTCGGCTTGAATCTCATGACTACTCTTTCTTTTTCAGGGTCGCCAGGGAATTCTGTTCTGTAAGCGTCACTCATAACGGCGAGCATACAGCGATCACAACCGACAGAGGTTTCGAGAACAAACGGAATGTATTTTTTATTTCCATCCATTTGATCCGTGTAGTGAAGATTTTTTCCAGAGAACTGCTCGTGCTGTTTTAAATCAAAATCTGTCCGCGAGTGAATCCCTTCCATCTCGCCCCAACCGTGAGCGAACTCGTACTCGATATCAAAAGCGGCATCAGCGTAGTGAGCGAGCTCTTCGTGCTTTTTCCAACGAAGTCTCTCAGGACGAAGGCCGTTATCAAGGTGCCATTGCCAGCGGAGTGCTTTCCACTGCTCCATGGCCTCGACTTGAGTTCCTGGTTTGATAAAGTACTGCATTTCCATTTGTTCAAATTCACGGGTTCTGAAGATAAAATTTCCAGGCGTAATTTCGTTACGGAATGCTTTTCCGATTTGTGCGATCCCGAACGGAAGTTTTCTTCGCATCGTTGTTTGAACGTTGGGAAAATTGACAAAAATTCCCTGCGCCGTTTCCGGACGGAGATAAACTTTGGCCGAAGAATCTTCGACCGGGCCCATCTGAGTGGAGAACATGAGATTAAAATTTCTTGGTTCCGTAAAAGATTCTTTTGCCTTGCACGTAGGACACGGAGCCTTGAGATCAATGTTGTCTGCGCGGAAGCGCCCTTTACACGATTTACAATCCACCATCGGATCACTGAAGTTATCAACGTGACCGGACGCTTTCCACACCGTTGGGTGCATAAGAATCGAAGCATCGATTCCATCGATGTCATCCCGAAAGGTCATGGCCTTCCACCAAGTCTGCTTAATGTTATTTTTTAGTTCCACTCCGAGCGGGCCCATATCCCAGCACGAACCAAGTCCTCCGTAGACTTCTGAACTTTGGAAAATGAATCCGCGATGTTTACTGTGAGAGACCAGATCGGCCATGGACTTCAGATTGACTTCTGACACAATGCACTCCTGAGGTTGATAGACGTTGTGATTTTATCACGCAGAGGTAGTAGTGACTAAGTTTTTCACAGGCGAAGCTGCGCATTAGAGGTATAGTTTTCGAATGAAAAATCCCATTCGTGCTGTCATAACTGGTGCGAGCGGTGGAATCGGTGAAGATTTTGCCCGACTTCTCGCCGCAAGAAAGACAAATCTCTTTCTCGTCGCGAGGAGAAAAGAACAGCTTGAAGCACTCGCCTTAAGTCTTCAATCAGAATTTAAGGTTGAAGTTGAAATGCTATCGCTCGATCTCTCACTCCCCGACGCTTCGGAAATTTTATTTCGGGAAGCGACGAAAAATGGAAATGAAGTCGATTTTCTGATCAACAATGCTGGCATAGGACCGTGGAAAAAATTTATTGATGTATCTCTGGATGATCATAAAAAAATCATGCAGCTCAATATGGTGACACTAACTGCGAGCACTCACCTCTTTGTGAAACACATGGTAACTCATAAAAAACCATCAGTTGTTTTGAATGTCGCCTCTGTTGCAGCTTTTCAACCAGCACCAAGATTCACAGTTTATTCTCCTTCAAAAATGTACGTGAAACTATTTTCTGAAATTCTTTCAGAAGAACTTAAGGAGACAAATGTACGTATTTCGTGCTTATGTCCGGGGGGAACTGCAACTGATTATATGGCAAATAATAATCAGACGCTTAAAGGGTTTAACCCACTCATGACTTCTGAGAAAGTTGCGCGTATTGGGCTCGAAGGTGCTTTACGAGGGAAAACAGTAATCATTCCGGGATTTATCAATAAGCTTTTTGCGTTTTTCCCACGTTTCATTCCGACGAAATGGAATGTACAAATTGCAGGCTGGGGAATGGATCTCGCAGTCAGAGAGACAGATAGCAGATCATAGCGAGAGAAAAAAGTAACAGTATCCCGATCGAGGCAGCAATGATCGGATCTTCGAACTTTTTGGGACTCTTAAATTTTAAATAATAGATAATATATCCAGTTGCCTAGACCCCAGCTGGAAAGAGTTCTCATGTTCTCTGTGAGAGTTCATAAAGTTTACGATACTCACCGTTTTTCCCCATGAGTTCGTCGTGAGATCCTTCTTCGATCTTCACACCGTCTTTCATGACCACAATTCGATTGAAGTCTTTAAGTGTCGAAAGTCTGTGAGCAACAGCGATGACTGTTTTATGCCCGGCCACTCTTTCCAGAGCTCGTTGAACGATTTTTTCTGATTCATTATCCAGGGCCGATGTCGCTTCATCAAAAAGAAGGACGTCACGATTTTTAAGGAATGCTCTGGCAATGGTGAGACGCTGACTTTGTCCACCGGAGAGCCGCATTCCACGATCACCGATCACCGTTTCAAGACCTTGAGGGAGATCTTTAACGAAATCGCCGGCGTAAGAAATTTCGAGAGCATTTCTAATTTCTTCATCTGTATGAACATCCCCCGTCGTTAAATTTTCTTTGACCGAATCATTGAAAAGAAAAATATCCTGGCTCACGAGAGCAAACACTTTTCTCACAGAAGCAAGACTGTATTTGTTCACGTTCACGCCATCGATAAGAATCTCTCCAGACTTCACGTTGTATAAACGCAGAAGAAGGCTCACGAGGGTAGACTTTCCAGAGCCAGACAGACCAACGAGCCCGACTTTCTCACCTTTTTGAATCTTGAGACTGAAGTTTTTTAAGATATCCCCTTCACCGTAGGTAAAAGTAATATTTTTAAACTCGATCGTTGAACGGAATTCTTTGAGGTCTTCAAGATTGTCTTCTTTCTCTTCTTCCACATCAAGAAGTCCGAAAATTCTGACGGCCGCAGCCTGAGCCTGATTCATCTTGGCATTTGCTTTTGAAAACCGTCTGACCGGATCCATGAACATCGCAAGGGCAGCGACAAAAGAAATAAATCCTCCGGTCGTGAGCGCGCCCGATTGAATCCGGTGGTGAGCAAACACAAGAACTCCGGCAAAAGCAATGGACCCAATGAGTTCAACGAGTGGATGCGAATGCTCTTCGGCCGAATTGGATTTCGTCCGGTGGGCGATGAACTTCTCTTGCGTTTTTTCAAACCGCGCGATGATGTAATCCTTGAGACCGAAGGCTTTGATAATTTTTTGTCCAGAGAGTGCCTCGCCCGAGATGTGAGTCATTTCGGCTACGTCTTCTTGGGCGAGCTTCACGTACTTTCGGATTCGCTTTCCGGTGTAGTGGAAAGTGATTATGAACAGAGGGGCAACGGCAAAAATAATGAGAGTCAGCTGCCAGTCGTGGTAAAACGCCACTCCCAAGAGTGCGATGGCCGTCACAGGTTCACGAACGACTTCGAGTGAGTTTTTGAACGCCTCTGAAAAAACCTGAGTATCGTTCATGATCGTTGAGATGAGATTCCCCTGCTTCTGCTGGGAAAAATAGGCGGCCGGAAGATGTTGGAACTTGCCGTAAATTTTCGCGCGAATGAGCCTCGTCGACTTATCCACGATCATTCGAAGGCCATAGTAATGAAAATATCTCAAAGGATAGTTAATGATTCCTAATCCGATGATGATCAATGCCAAATTTCGGGCGACAGAGAAATCCGAACCCGGGGCAAAGCCCTTATCGAACACATCTTTGACTAAGAAGGCTTCATAAGCCTTGATCGCCGACAAAGGCAGGGCCAGAAGTGAAGCGAATACCGCCTCCTTCCAAAAAGGACGGAGATATGGGAACATTAGTCTGAGGACTTTTAGCATACTGAATCTTATGCCTTCACGGGGGCTTCGTAAATGAAAACGCGGAAAGCCATATTCTTGGATAGAGACGGAACTTTGATTCTGGACAAGAACTATCTTTCCCGAGTTGAAGACATAGAATATTTCCCTGATACGATGAAGGCGCTCCAGCTCTTTCAAGCTCTCGGTTATGAACTTTTCATCGTGACGAACCAATCAGGTGTGGGTCGAGGCTATTTTTCACTCGAAGCCGTGTACGTCATTCATCGTCAATTCCAGAATGATATGCGTGAACAAAAACTTTTTCCTTTTAAAGATTTTGCTATTTGTCCTCATTCCCCTGATGACCACTGCGCTTGTCGAAAACCATCCGGTCAGATGATCAAAGAATTGATCTTGAAATATCATATTTCGCCCGAACACTCCTGGATGGTTGGGGATAAAATAATTGATGCTGAAGCCGGAAAAAATGCGGGGATAAAATCCGCGATTATTCGTCACGCTGATTCAAAAGAATTTCCCCATTACAAGACTCTCTTCGAGTTTGCTCAAACCCTGAAAAAATAGATCGGATGTCAAAAGTTTAGCCAGTCTCTCCTAAGCTAACGTTAGGTATTCTTTGAATGCCGAATGGCATTCTGATTGCAAATTATGGCTCATTAGGAGCCTCCGATGAAACGATCACTCGTTTTTTTAACCCTCATGCCCTTCCTTTCTTTCGCTTCTCCGGAAGCCCAGGATAGAGACTGGAAACTTTCCGTCACGGCCCAGGGAACGCTCTCAAGCGGTGAAAAGTTTGAAAGTATTGGGGTCGCAACTTTTATTTCACTTGAAAATGCCCTGTTCTCGCGCGGTGGATTCGAGGCCGCTTACAAAGAATTTAAAGACCGAGATCAAATTACCTACGGGATTTGGCAAGAAGCGGAGGCTTTCCGCAATTTTCTCCGTGATTGTCATATCGAAGCACCAGTGGAGCAGATTGCGATGAGACTTGGTCTGTCGCGCGTATTCAATTCTCAAGATGATAACGAAGTTCGCCAAGTTTTTAATGATCTTGGCAATCAATTGTCTTTCGAAAATAAAATGGAGTTCGCTTCGCGCCTCGGCGGGATGCTCCTGGAAAATTACGATTACCAGCGGGCAAGAGGTGGACCTCGCTCTGAAGGTGTCGTCACAATTCGCGACATGATTAATGGGAGAAGAAATAATGACCCATCAGGTGTTTGTCGAGACATGTCTCAAGTGATCGCGGTTTCACTTAAACAGATGGGCCTCGAGCAAGTTTATATTTTGGCGTATCAAACAACTAGTGCCGGTCACGCCACAGTTCTCGTTCAGGATCCTAGGAATGCTAATAAAACTTACAATATCAATTACAATTACCAGACTTCAACCGAGTCGGGATCGCCGCTGTCTCATGTTCAGCAGGATTCAACGATTCCGAGTGTTGGCACAGAAATGCGAATCTTTACAGCTGAAGGAAAACAACTCACGAATCTGCCGACACACCTTGGTCTTGCTTTAAGAGAAATGTCAGGTCGTCAGGCAAATGAAGTCGACCCCATGCTTAGGAGTGAGAGTCAAATCGGAATGGCCCGGTACAATCTAGGTTATGGTCTATCAGTAGGCGCAGGTGGAGCCCTCACGCCAGATGGTGATCGCATCGTCGGGGTGACGTCAACGTTCGAAAAGAATTTCGCCCATTTTCCGATGAGGGCGTCAGTGGTCATTTATCACAATCAGAGACAAACAGATCTCTTAGGTGATCTGACTTCGGTAGGTATATTCATGGAAGGCGAGCAAAGAATCGTCTCGGATCCGCTTGTCTTCAGAACGAGTCAAGGTACTGTATCAACCAATCTAGAAGGGCGAATAAATCTCAATAAGAACATGTCACGCAGTGAGCTCTCAAATAGTACCGAGGGTCCCGGCAACAGCGGAAGCGAAGATACCTCTGCTACTGCTTCAATAAATACGAGATTCCAGTCTACGAACGGAAGAACCAATGCCACAGCGAGGCTCGAAGCAACCGGTGGGATAGTAAGTGTAGACGTCAGAGATTCGCATGCGATGTCTTTTGATTTACGCCACGTCACTGGGTCAGTTGAGATCTCTCAACAAATCTCTTCCAATTTAGATGGATTTGTCGCTGGAACGCTCACAGTGCGTCCCGAATTTGGAACTCAGTCTCGCCAAGAATTTGGATTACTACGCAGGAATCGAGATGGATCACTCACAAGTATTCTCCTCGGTCATGAGGGTCAAGTCACGGGCCAAGCTCCAGTGTTTATTCCTGGATCACGTGAGCGCATCACTTTCGATGCGAGATACGAAACAAAAAGTCACGTCGTGAGTGCTGGTGTGTTCTGTCGAGAAAACAACAGCTCTATTCGAGACTGCGGAGCTCAAGCAACTGCCACTTTAAAATTTGGAGCAAGGAGAGAATGACTTCTAGCTTTTGAAGAGGAGCTTGTAAGATCTAAGATCCATGGTCTTCAAATGGAACTGATGACAGAAGTATTGGATGAGGCGATCAGATTCGTAAAAGTTAGTTCCGAGGAGATCTGGATAATCTTGATAGCGAGTTTGGTAACCCTTTTTAATTCTCAGAAGAAATCCTTTTTCATTTTCCCCAGTGAAACAGTTCTTACACGAGAACTGTCCTTCTGCCGGAACAAAGGAAACGGCATCTGACTCGAGTAGGTTCGCTTGACAATACCCACAGTGATCAGTGTCCGGCATGATTCCCATGTGGAAGAGAAGCTTCACCATAAAAAGCATCAGTTGCTGAGACGCCTCAAATTTGTTTTGGATGAGAGAATTCTCGAGGTAAAAAAGTGCATTACTGACGACGGAAAAAATGCCTTCGGTTTCGGTCGTCTCTGTCTCGGCTTGCCCTTGCTGGGAAGGAGCAATTTTCATCACGAGCTCGAAGTATAAACAGATGAGATAAAAAGCTTGGATATTGTAACGAATGCTCGCCGCTTCCCAGGTCCGAGAATATTCCTGCGCAACCAGAAGTTCGGTTCCCTCCATGTTCCGCGTTTTTGTTTCTCGGATGTGGATCTTCATCATCGATCCTGGTTCAAAAACCGTTGGTTTGTGACGCTTACCCCCGCCTTGACCACCGTAAATGTAGAAACTTCCCAGGAGACCATTCCTCAGGAGAAGTTTGACAATGAGATCGCGCTCCTTAAAGGGAACGCGGGTGATAACTATTCCTTCAAAAAGCATTCTTGTAATTGATCCATGAATTGCGAAAATAAAATATTTAATCGGAGAATTCCTGACTGACAGGAATTCCTTGTTCTGTCCCATCTTAAACCATGGGGAGGTTCCAAGGCAAACACACGAAACGGTTCTCCCCTCCTGCCTCCGCGAGCGACCATCTGGATCCAAAAATCTTTATTCTCAATTGGATACATGAGAAAAACTCTTTCGATCCTTGGAAGATTCACTCCGTGAGAAAGAACCGTCGTGCAGACGATAAACTCCGGAGGATTTTCTATCCTTACTCGTTCACCAAAAGCTGCTGCTTCTCCTCCACGGCACGTCCAAACGGTATGACCTCTTTTCATTAATTTCTTCTCCCAATGAAGCACCTCTTCGCGGAATTCACAAAAGACAAGCGTTGTCTTTTTTCCTGGAAGATGAAGCAGAGAACTTTCAATGAGTCTCTTTCCTAGCTGGTAATATTTCACTGGCGTATGTTTAAGAATCTGATTCCCAAAATCCTGCCAAATGATTTGATCAAAACCCGGTTCAAGAAGTTCGACTTCTGTTTTCATTTCCCGCGAGAGAGTGGCGGTCAGACCAATGACGAGTTTTGCTCCTAGACCGAGAGCAAGAAAAACTTCCCAAAGGACAGGTCGAAAAGAATCTCCCCAGTAATAGAGAAGATGGAATTCATCAAAAATGACAATCTCTGGAAAAGTCTTTTTCAACAACCATTCTTCAGGAGTCATGACGAGAACCTTTTCTTTCCAGCGGAGATGACACTCATCCGCAAGAGCGCGCAGAGGCGAGATCACTAAAATTTGCTGTGAAGAAACATGCGCGAAAGATTCGATCCAGTAGGTTTTTCCCGAGGCAGGGGGTGAGGTGACTAGAAGTAAATTTGCCATGGAGCAGTTCTAGCATCGGGCCCCAAATCGTCCACCGAGAGATAGGCCCATCCCAGGAAAATTTGTGAATATGAAATATTCTTACTGCCATGCGGGAGAACATTATTAGTGTTTAATGCATAAATGCATTTTGTAGAATGCGGGAACTTTTTCGTGTCAAAACGGATCTTGGAGTGATTAAATTAGGTGATAAAAATCCAAGAGGTTGAAAAGATGCTGAGACTTCTCTTAATTCTCACTTTGATCATCGGTACTGTGAGTGGAGCCTATTTCACTGCACAATCTAATCTCTCGACCAAGACTGACCTTTCCACTCTGAAACTCGGGATGGATCTGCGCCAAGTGAAGAAAGTTTTTGGCGCTCCGACATCTGAAAACAGAAATATTCTCACCTATATTCTTCCGAACTCATCTGTCCTCACGATGACTTTCCGTGATGACGTCGTCACGAGTGCCAAGGTCAAATTTCTCCAAGACGTTAAAGTGACTGATCCTGAACTCCGGAAACTTACTCTCGTCCAAATGGATCCCGCTCTTTCTGACGAAAAACCGAGTTGGTTTTTCGCAGGAGCTCCAGAGCAAGGATTGATCTATAAAATTACTGCAGATGGGCTCATCGAAAGTGTCACTTGGGTTGAGCCTTTTACTCTTCACACGCAACGGCCTAAGAATGTTCAAGCATTGCTCAGGGATTTCAACAGTTCTTATCTATCCAATATGTGATAGAGTTCAACCATGATCACGCAAATAGAAAAATTATTTGATCAACAAATTCGTCCAGCTCTCGCGCAACATGGCGGGAACGTGGAAGTCATTGATGTGGATAATAATGTTCTCTTCGTCAAATTTTTCGGGGGCTGCCAGGGTTGTTCTTCATCTAAGGCAACTCTCAAAGGTGGAATCGAACAACTGATCAAGCAAAACTTCCCCGACATCAAGGAAGTTGTCGACGTCACTGATCATCAAAGTGGAACCAATCCTTACATGTAGTTTTTTGGCTCGCGAAGGACGTTCAAGCGGCTCCTCACTTGCTCTATTCGACTCATTTCTAATTCTCCAAAAATAATTCCCTCGCCTTCTCCAGCATCCGCAATGACCTCGCCCCATGGATCAACGATGAGCGAATGACCAAACGTACTCATACGCTCGTTATGTTTTCCCCATTGGGCAGACGCTACAACGTAAGACTGATTTTCAATCGCCCGTGCTCGGACGAGGGTGTGCCAATGGGCTTTACCAGTGGGAATCGTAAACGCCGAGGAGATGGAAAGAAGGTTGGCACCGTTTGCGGAATAACTCCGAAAGAGTTCAGGAAATCTGAGATCAAAACAGATTGAAAGACCAAGCTTCCACTCACCGATCGAAATCATTTTCGCCGAACTGCCAGCAGTGTAGACATGGCCCTCATTGATGACAGTATTGCTTGGATGCTTTGAGAGATCACACGAAAATAAATTCATCTTATCGTATGTGGCAATGTCGTTCCCATGCGGATCGAAGTTATAAGCACGGTTCATGACTTTGCCACTCACAAGAGTCGCAGCTGAGCCACCAAGGATGAACATCTCGTAATCCGAAGCGAGTTTCCGAATGGCTTCATAGTGCTCATTTTTCCCATCAATAAGATAAGGAGTGGGCCTCGTTCCGTCAGACATCGAATAAAAAACTTCGGGAAGAAAAACGGCCTCTATTCCTCTGACCTGAGCTTCATCCATAAATTTCCGAATGGATTTCAGGTTTAAGGCCGGATCAAGTACAGATTGCAATTGAATTGCCGCAATTTTCATAGGTCCTCCGTTTACCATCCCAAATCCTAGTTATAAGATCATTGTGACATGCTGAAAACCCTCGTCACTACTTTTTTAAAGCTCCTCGTGGCGTTTGCCTTGATTTACTGGCTTTTGAAGTCAGGGAAACTTGATCTCGCTCTTTTGGGAGAGCTCTCTAAGAATCCGTTGGGCGTTTTAATTGCTGTGACTCTCGCGATGACAAATATCTGGATCATTTCTATCCGCTGGCGCGGAATTCTAGAAGCTCGGAACTCCGTGCACATTCCGTTACTGGGACTCGTTCGGGCGAATTGGATCGGCCAGTTTTTTTCCAGCGTTCTCCCTGGGAGTGTGACTGGAGACCTGATCAAAATCATCTACGTTCAGGAATACGATAAAAATCTGTCTAAGAAATTTGTTTTCGCCACGATTCTCATCGATCGCGTGATGGGTCTGTGCGGGCTGATTCTTCTCGTGGGTTTTACATCGATACTTTTCCAGGATCACATCATCGGAAATGCACCCGGGACGAAACCACTTCTCATGTTCAACTACGCCCTTTCGGCATCGGTCCTAGCGGGTATGGCCATCTTCGTATTCTTTGATCAGTTCGTTCACAAAATTTTTGAATTCGGCGAGAAGATTCTTTTTCCCCAAGTCTGGCAAAAATTTGGGGACCTCTGGAGTGACCTCGTTCTGATCAAGAAACAAATGCTCAAGGCACTTTGCCTTTCACTTGTGGCCCAATTTTCTGGTGTTCTCATTTTCTGGTCACTGATTTATCCCTTCGTTGTGGGAAAAATGGATTTCGTTCAGGCCCTTGCTTTTATTCCGCTGGGTCTCATGACACTTGCCCTCCCAATAGCTCCCTCGGGACTGGGAGTCGGTCATGCCATTTTCCAGAAACTCTTCGAGTTTTCTGGAATCAGTAACGGAGCGTCACTATTCAATCTCTATTTCGTCATCACACTTCTAGTCAATATCATCGGTGTTGTTCCATACCTACTCTCCCGTAGAAATAAAACGAAATGAAACTTAGTCTGCTGTCTGTGGATTTAAGCCATAAATTTGAGAATTACGTAGAAGAGATTCTGGGATGCAACGGAGCTGCGTTGAAAGAAACGAAGAAAATTCTCTCAATTGCTATTACTGGATTCCACTTAACTAAAAAATAAATATCTTAGTCGGATCGATGTGAGAGTAATGCATGGCCTTGGTCTTGAGGGACTCAAGCTGGAGAAGAAAATTTAATTCCTCTTCGAAGCTATTGGCCTTACGAACTTTTTTTGACTGCTTTTTAAGAATAGACGTCACACCCTGAGGGAGTGTGCATAGTCCGCGGAGAAGGTAAAAATCACCCTTGTACCTGATCACACGACCAGTAAACACATCCCCTTCCATAAGAGAGATATTCGGATGATTTTTCACGAGAGTGATTTTTTCATCGTGAAGGATATCTTTTAAGACGATCTGCTTACGGAAGCTAATCTTACTAAATTCAAAAAGTGAATGATTCACGTTGAGCATAGCTTGTGAAAGCTCTTCGTCCAGGGAATTTGAGCGGATGTATTCTTCTATGACTTTGGATCCGTCTTCGTGACGATACTGAAAGATGTACCAATCATTAAAGCAGTTCATGCGAGATTCAAATTCTTCTTTGTCTTCGTCGAGTTTGCCGGTGATGGAAAAATACTTATCTTTTGCCGTTTTTAAATCAGCAAAGAATTCACCCTTAGTGTAAAGATTCAAGACCTTATCAAGATGATCGTGCACAACTTCTAGCATAGGGTATTCTACTCTTCTGTCTTCAAAACTGCCAAGAATGCTTCTTGTGGAATTTCTACGTTTCCGACCATTTTCATCCGCTTCTTACCCTCTTTCTGTTTCTCGAGGAGTTTCCGCTTACGAGAAACGTCACCGCCGTAACATTTGGCGAGAACGTTTTTCCGAAGTGCCTTGATCGTTTCACGAGCAACAATTTTTGACCCAATAGCCGCCTGAATTGCTATATCAAATTGCTGACGGTCAATGACCTTCATCAGTCTGAAAGTGAGATCTTTTCCTTTTTGTGCGGATGTACTCCGGTGCGTAATCATCGAAAGCGCGTCGACTTTATCACCATTCAAAAGAACATCCAGTTTCACCATGTCTGATTCTTGGTACTCGTGAAGATCGTAATCCATCGAAGCGTAACCTTTCGACAACGATTTCAATTGATCATAGAAATCAAACATCATCTCTGAAAGAGGAAGAATATAAATGAGCTGAACGCGGTCCTCAGTGATGTAATTAATCGCCTGCTGACTTCCACGACGATCTTCGCAAAGCTTAATGATTTTCCCAACGAATTCATTCGGAAGATGGATTGAAAGCTTAACCGTCGGCTCGAGAATCTGCTCAATGAATGTCGGGTCCGGAAGTTTCGCTGGGTTATCGACGATGATCTTATCACCGTTGGAAGTAACGATATGGTAAGAGCACGAAGGCGCCGTAGAAATGAGAGCAAGATTAAATTCGCGCTCAAGTCTGGTCTGGATTATATCCATGTGAAGAAGGCCCAGGAATCCACAACGGAAACCAAAACCTAGTGCCTGGGAGACTTCTGGCTCATAGGTAAACGATGCATCGTTAAGGGCCAGTTTTTCGAGAGCTTCTTTTAAGACTTCATATTCTTCAGAATCCACGGGAAAAATTCCGCAGAAAACCATTGGCTTAATATCTTTATAACCAGCGAGTGACGGAGTCTCTTTTTTATCTGAGTGAACTACCGTATCTCCGACTTTGACATCGCGAACCGTTTTAATTCCGCAAACGACCATGCCCACTTCGCCGGCACCGAGCTCGGTGACTTCTTTGTAAAAAGGAGTACTGATCGCGAGCTTGAGAATTTCATAATCCATGCCAGAAAATTTAAAGTGAATCTTGTCTTTCACTTTTAAAGTCCCTTCCATGATACGAGCAAGAACCACGACTCCACGGTACGGATCGAACCACGAGTCAAAGATCAGGGCCTGAAGAGGAGCATTGACGTTGCCTTTCGGCGGTGGGACTTTTTTTACAATTTCTTCGAGGAGCACATCCACACCTAAACCAGACTTCCCCGAGACGAGCGGAGCCTCTGAAGCGTCAAGACCGATGACATCCTCAATTTCTTTTTTAACCTTTTCAGGGTCAGCGTGAGGAAGATCGATCTTATTTATGACAGGAATGATTTCGAGGTTGTTTTCGAGTGCCATGTAAACGTTCGCAAGAGTCTGCGCTTCGATCCCTTGGGAGGCGTCGACGATAAGAAGAGCTCCTTCGCACGAAGCAAGTGAGCGCGAAACTTCGTAAGTAAAATCCACGTGGCCTGGGGTATCGATGAGGTTGAAAAAATAAGTGATACCGTCTTTGGCCTTGTACTGAAGACAAACTGTTTGTGCCTTGATCGTGATCCCGCGCTCTTTTTCGAGATCCATGTTGTCGAGAAGACGATCTGTCTTTTCACGATCAGTAATGGATTTGGTCATTTCAATAATACGATCCGCGAGAGTCGATTTCCCGTGGTCGATGTGAGCGATGATAGAAAAATTTCGAATGAGACTCGTGTCCATGAATACTTTAGCCTTTTGGAAATGACCCCAAATATACAATACTTTGAACGAAGCATCGACCGAGAAATTCAATAGTTTCGGCAAGAAAACGCACCGCACAGAAGCGACAGTAACCATTGAGAATATCTAGAGGATATGACATAAAAGTTTCTCCTTATAGGAGCTTTAAATGAAACAAATATTAGATGGGCTCGTCCTTTTGACTCTCGTTGCCTGCGGTGGGAGTGGGTCCTCGGCAAATAAAGGTCAGGAAGAAAATCCGTTTGAGCCTTGCCGAAGAGAGTCTCTCAAAGGTCTTTGTATTGAGCCGGTCAACTACATCATGAATACCAGACTCACCAATTTCTCTAAAAACATGCGGATGAATGTGGTTTTTAAAAACGAGGGAACAGGACAAAGACGTTATACGATTGTCGACAGCTGTGTGAGACGTGGTGACTTAAAAATCATTTCCAATTCGACTGGCTCATCAATTTTCTTCTCCCACCATCCGTTCCTTAATGCAAAGTCTTCGCTTGAAATCGTCGACCTCGCAGAAGACTGCAAAGGAGCAACAGTCGTCATCAGGACCGATCTCTCAGAAGAGACTTTTAGAGTCGAGGGAAGTTCTCGCACCATCAGCGTCGATCTGGATTAAACGAAGACTTCCTGACTGATAATCATCATGTAGTAATCGAGATTCGACTCTTTCGCGCGAATCGGAATCACGTTGGCGTACCCATGGAATGCCTCTTCCGTTTCCTCGAAGATATATTCTCCCGTAGTCGGGTCGATCACGCGCTTACGTTTCGGGATACTAATTTCGGCGTTTTCTATTTTTGAGCGTCTCTTAATGGCGACCTCAAAAGTTTCGATGATGGAATCAGGGACGAGAGTATCAGTGATATTTTTATTAATGATATCATCCGACTGCATTTCCAAAAGAGCGTACATGGGATTGTTCATGTAGGTGAGCTCGCCCTTCGCGTTTGCGACCATGATATTTTTCTTCAGCATGTTAGCGAGGGTATCAAATTTTCGATGCTCAACTGAGATCCTGTCGGTTCGTAGCTGTTCGAACCGTTTCATATTGTTGATCATTTTGTTGAGTTCTTTTGCGAGCTCACCGATTTCATCGTCTCCTTCGTAGTAAATCGAGACGTCAAAATTGACTTCCTGAAGTTCACGGATGGCATCGTTGATCTTTTTGAAAGGCATCGCAATTTTCCCCGGGACAACGAGTGAAAGGATGATCGTTCCGAGGAAGGTGATGATGAGAGTGATGAGCATGTTCCGGCGAGTTTCACCGATGATCGCCTTCACTTGTTTATCTCTTTGCTCATTCTGAAAATACTGGATGTCTTGAAACTCAGAAAAGGCTTCGAGGATTTTATCTGTCAATCCGTCGATCGTTGAAAGACCCTCACCATCCCGGTAGAAGAGCGACGATTTACTGACGATTGTCTTCAGAGAATCCACGTACCCTTGCATCCTCGAGATCAATTTTTTTGCTTCGACTTCCGTATAGAAACCGTCAAGGCGCTGGAGCTGGGACTGAAACCCTTCGCAAAGATTTTCGAGCCTCTTTAAATCCTCAGGTGTTGGTTTTTGAATCAGAATCTTTTTCTGCATTTTGAGAATCGAAACCGCAGATATCCTTACTTCATCCGTGAGAAGGGAAATTTTATTGGAATTCACAGTGATGTTTGAGATCTGGTTGTTAAGGGCATCAAGAAAAAAGAAAACCGTGAATCCCATGATGAGAATGACGGCCATCGCTGTGATAAAACTGTAAGTTACTCTGCGCTTGAGAGACAATCTCATATTAAGCTTCCTCTAGTTCGGCAAACAGCCGATCGAAATTTTTCTCTGAACCAACCAGAACTACAATATCGTCGGCCTCAATCACGTCCATGGGAAGAGGGGCATCATTGATGACAATCCGATGCGCGGCTTTTCCTTCTTCGCTGATGTACGGAACTCTCTTCTGAAGGGCGACGATATTAAGTGAATAGTTCTGGCGAATTTGAGACTCAACCAAAGTTTTTCCCTCAAAGGCTTTCCCAAGTTTTAGCTCGACGATTGAGTAACCGGCAGCGAAGTTGTAGCGCTGAAGAACGTGAGGGGCGGCGATTTTACTCGCAACAATCTCACCCATTTCTTCTTCTACTTTTACAATTTCAGACGCACCGATTTCCCTGAGAACATGTTCGTGGAGTGGGCTCGTCGCACGAGCGATGATCCGGCCAACACCGAGTTTTCTTAGCATGGCAACGGACATGATGCTCATCTCGATGTTGTCACCGATCGCGACGACGGCCGTATCGACCTCTGAAATATTCACCGCACGAAGTGATCTTTCCTGAGTCACATCGATGCAAATGGCATGGGACACTCTGTCCTTAATCCGGTCAACTAACTCCGGGTTCGAGTCGATGGCGAGAACCTCGGCACCTTTTTCAAAGAGACGAAGAGCGGTTTTAGCGCCGAATGTTCCAAGTCCGATAACAGCGATGATCATAATTTATCCTATGAGTACTTTCCCTTCAGGGTATTCAACTTTATTACGTAAAACGACCTTTGATCCGACAGCGATTACTAAAGTCAAGGGGCCTACTCGTCCGAGGTACATCAGACCAACGATGACGAGCTTACCAAGATAACTCAGGAAAGGAGTTATGCCGAGCGATAGACCGACCGTACCGAACGCACTCGTGACTTCAAAGAAAACGGCGAGAAAACTCTTATCTTGCTCGATCCTCATCATGACAAGAACACCTGCACTGACGAGAATTAAACAGATGATAAAAATAGCAATGGATTTAACAACTGTGACTTGCGGAATTTTTCTTTCAAAAAATTCTACGTCGTATTTGCCTCGCAAGGTCGCGGTGACAGATTGGAGAAGAACCGCAAAGGTTGTCGTCTTCACACCACCCCCAGTTGAACCAGGAGATGCTCCGATGAACATGAGAAGAATCATCATGTAAATACTGTGGGGATGAAGTGCATTCAAATTAACGGTGTTGAAACCGGCCGTTCTCGGAGTGACCGATTGGAAAAACGAGACCTGAAGTTTCTGCCACATCGTCATCTCTTGGAAGGCATGAAGAAACTCGCCGAAAAAAAGATAGATGGTTCCAATACCAAGGAGGGCTAAATTTATGGTTAGAACGATTTTCGTATTGACCGTGAGTGAGCGGAACGAACGTCTTGTTTTAAGATTTTCCAAGATATCTTTCAGCACCGCAAATCCGATTCCCCCAAAGATAATCAAAAGAGCTATGGTTATGTTAATCAGGGGAGAAAATTTAAAGTCTTCAAGATTGTTGTTGAAAAGTGCGAACCCAGCGTTACAGAAGGCCATGATGGAGTGGTAGATGCCAAAATAAATAGACTGACCAATTTCAAAACCTTCTTGATAAAAACCAATGGTTAAGATGAATGCACCGATGAACTCGATGACGAAAGTGAATCGAACGATATCACCCACAAGTTGTAAAAGTTCTTGAGAGCTTGATGTATCGAGGACATCCTGCATGATGACCTGCTCTTTCATCTGCAAATTTCTTCCCATGATGACTGCCATCGAGCTTGAGAGTGTCATAATCCCCAGACCTCCTACTTGCGACAGGACGAGCAACACAATCTGGCCAAAAATACTAAATTGATCGGGCAGAGAAATCGTCGAAAGCCCAGTCACACAAGTAGCCGAGGTCGACATAAAAAGGGCGTCGATGAAGGCGATCGTTTTACCAGGAGCTGCTGAAACGGGCAGAACTAGAAT
Organism: Bacteriovoracaceae bacterium; assembly: GCA_947440875.1. Lineage (GTDB taxonomy): Bacteria > Bdellovibrionota > Bacteriovoracia > Bacteriovoracales > Bacteriovoracaceae > Peredibacter. The sequence continues at coordinate 11,864 of CANETG010000003.1, read as the reverse complement.
CAATGCCCCCAGGAGTATCCAACCCGCAAAAGAAAGGAGCACAACTTGAGCGGGTTGAAGTTTGAGTCTGAAAAGAAAACTTGAAGCTCCCAGTTCTGTGATCTTCTGAAGTTCTTTCTTTTCGTAGACCGAAATGACAGATGAAAACAAATGGACGGCCGAGAGCCAGTAAAGAAATTCGAGATCTCCCCACGTAATCATCATTGGTACAAAAATAATCAAGGAAAAAACGTAGCGTCTTAAAAAGTCTTCAACACCTTCGCTCTTAAGAAAATTTGATGCTAGAGTGATGAGTAGTATTACCGGAATGACCCAGAATGCATGCCCGAGAATGACTTCCATCGGAAGCTTTGCTAGTATTTCTGGAAATTTTTTTGATTTTTGGAATGTGTATACGACGACGAAGAAGCCATTGATAGCTATCTCCAGTAGGAGCGGTAATCTTCCTAAGACGGTATTCATGCTTTAAATTTTAAGCTCTTCCTCAAGAATCCCCAAGGAAATGTTAATGAGACAAAATCGACCGGTTCCCTTTAAAATAACCTCCCTCGATAGTCTCGGACAAGGTGTGAGTAAAATTGGAGAAAGGATTACTTTTATCCCTAAAACTTTGCCAGGCGAAGAGGGTGAAGCCGTTATCCATTCTGAGAAGAAAGGTGTGGCTTTCGCCAAGCTCTCCACATTGACGCAAAAGTCGTCAGCGCGAATTCAACCCATGTGTCCGCATTTTTCTCAATGTCCGTCCTGCCATTATCTTCACACCTCTTATGAAATGGAGATCGAATCCAAAAGAGAAAACTTCCAGAAACTATTTCGAAACTTGCCCCTACCAGAACTTAAAGTTGTGCCCGCCCCTGAAAGACTTGGTTATCGCAATCGAGTTCAGCTTCATTATGATACTAAAACGCGAAAGCTTGGGATGCTCGATGCTCGTTCTTCGGAAATCATCCCTGTTCCCTTTTGCCTGATCGCTGAAAAAAATGTCGAGCTAAAGCTAAAAGAACTCTATCACGATGACGTTTGGCTCAATCTCGTACCTATGGGATTGTCTCGTGGCCATGTTGAGATTTACCAAGTTGGTACTGAAACGAAGCTTTCTTGGAATGAAGGATATTCAAGCGGGGGCTTCACGCAAGTTTATCAAAAAATGAACCGTCTCTTGCAAATGGAATTAATTGATTGGTATGGGACCGAGAAAGAAGATGTGCTCGATCTCTTTGCGGGAAATGGAAACCTTACCAATGACCTCCCTTTTTCTAACCGCTTATGCGTAGATATTTATACTGAACAAAAAAGCTCGGACTTTCTTTCACTCTCCCTTTACGATAAAAATGCACTCCAATCAGTTAGCAATCAACTGAAGAAAAAAAAGTTTTCCATAAAGACTTTAATACTTGATCCTCCTCGCTCGGGTCTTAGCAATCTCGCTGAATGGTTGGAGGTCATTTCTCCGCAGAGAGTTGCGTATGTAAGTTGCGATCCCCATACGATGGTGCGCGACCTTCAGAAGGTTTCGGGTTATCACCTGACCCGCGCTGTTCTACTAGACTTTTTCCCCTCTACTTTTCATTTCGAAAGCTTGATCTTTCTCGAGCGGAAATAAGCGTTTTCTTTTTACTTTGAAGCCTCCCTTACCTAGAATGAAATAATAGTGTTTTATTGTGGAGGAATTGATGTTGAAAAATCCTATGAGTTTCGTGCTGACACTTGCTCTTTTCGGAGTCCTTTCATGCGCCTCAAAACCGAAAGAAATCAATAAAACGGCTCAGATCTATTTCAACGCCGGTACCTCCTCACTCATGACCAAAGATTACACCGAAGCTCTTTCTAATCTTCTTAAGGCGAATGAAGCGGCACCAAACAACAGCGAAATTCTTAACAATTTAGGAATGGCGTATTATTTTAAAGGCGATTCAGATCTCGCCGTCAAGGCCCTCAACCAATGTTTAAAAATTGATCCAAAAAATTCTGATGCAAAAACGAACATGGCTTCCATTTTCTATCAAAAAGGAAGATATGAAGAATCAGAAAATTTGTACAAAGAAGTTTTAAAAGATCTGACTTACGACAAGCAGGCGCGCACTTATTACAACTTAGGTATTCTCTGGCTTGAACAGAAAAAAGATTCTAATCAGGCCGAAAAATATTTTACGCTCGCACTGAAAGAAACAGAAGATTATTGCCCAGCACACTACAAGCTTGGATCTATTGCTTTTGCCAGACGCAATTTTAAAAAAGCGTACAGAAGTTTCAGAGAAGCCACCATGGGGACATGTCTCAATTCTGCCGCCGCTCACTTTAATCAAGCACTCGCATTGATTGAACTCAGAGAATTTAATGATGCCCGAATGAAGCTTGATGAAATTGAAAATAGATTTAAAAATTCAACTTTTGCCGTCAAGGCTCGCTCGAAGATACTCGAGCTCGACGAAATAGAAAAACAATCTAGAACGATTGAAGCAAGATCACCACGGAAGGTAATGTCTCCTGAATACTAAGACAAGGATGTGAAGGATGGAGCAAGACAACGGTTCGAACTTAGATGAAGGCAAAGAATTTAGCCTTCTCGGTGAGTACCTAAAACAGAAGCGGACTGAGAAGAACTACTCTCTCGAGAAGCTGTCACAAAAAACTAAAATCAGTATCAATATCCTTAAGAGTCTCGAGGCGAATGATTTTGATCATTTGCCAAGTGCCGCCTACATCAAGGGTTTCGTTACGAGTTACGTGAAGACTCTTGGTCTTCCGATGAACGAAGCCATTAACAAGATGGAATACACTTACCTCAAGATTTTAGGGAAACCTTTCCCCGCACTCAATCATACCAAAAATATGTCTACTTCCGTGACCAGTGCTCCTGCACTAGCGAAGGAAAATGTCAGAGGGAATCGTCAAAAAGAAGCTGAAGCTCCACAACAGACTCCACACGAGGTCATTGAAAACAGTGATTCATTGATGGAAAACACGAAATCAGTTCTTCCTATAGCTATATTTGCTGCAATCATTCTTGTTTTCGTCGGCGGTTATAAACTGATTTCTTCTGTCGTCGAAAATGAAGTGACTGATCAGAAAGCAAAAGATCTAGGGCCTAAAATTGAGTCAAGCTCAGCCCTTGTGAATACTTATCCCAAAAAAGAAGAGTCACCGAAAGTAGAACAGGGAACTCAGGCAGCAGCACCCGCCGTCGCTCCACCAGTTGAAGAAGTGAAGCCCCCTGAAGAAAAGCCTGCAGTAGATTTCCCAAGAAATTTTCCAACCGTTGATTTTAAGAAAATCAAAGGTAAGCTTTTCAACGTGAAGACCGACGCTCCGGAAAATGAAAACGCTGAAATCTTCCCTGAAAAAATTAAAACAACCATGAACTCTTCACTCCAAAACGTTTACATTCGTGCAGTGGATGGGAATACCTGGATCAGTTATAAAATTGATAGTAACCCGATTTCGAGCGTCATCATTTCTGAAGGAAACGATCTCTTCCTTCAAGGTAGTGAGATTAGATTATTTCTCGGGAACGTGAATGTTACGAAGATTTTTTACAACAATTACCTCATTGAGACGCCAACAAAATCTGGGGTGAAGAGTTTGATCTTTCCGGAAGAGAATAATGAGAAGTATCTCCTGCCGCTTTTTCCGAAAGCAAAAGACGATATCCTCTATACCGCAGAGGAGTACACGAAACGGATGAAGTTAGAAGAGGATGAGCTCACAAAACGAAAACAAGAATAATAAAACAAGGCTTCTCTCGGAGCCTTGTTTTGGTTTAATTTAAGACTGCCAGTCGAGGTGACGATAGAAATAAACACCCATTGCGGCGAGGATGAAGGCGGGGGTAAAGACTGCGACCGGTATCGGTATCACTTCTTTCTTTGCCACACTGACGAGTGAAAAATAAAGGCCGTAGTAGACGATGAGACAAACGAGACCAACGAGACCAGCGTTTTTACTCTTCCCTCTGTTTCCGGTAATCCCCAGAGTGAATCCTAGAAAACAGAAAATAAAGCAAATCAACGCTCCATTTTTTCGGTTCCAGAATTCGTACCGAGCGTTTACAAGATCTTTCTTACTAAAATTATAAAGCTTTTTAGCGTCCACCGGATTCATTTTGAGAATTTGTTGAATCTCAGTGGACGAAAGCATGGTCTCTTTTAGACTGAACTTATCTCCGAACTGACCCTGGGTGATAGGAAAGGTGTACTTGGAAAAAATAATTTTCTCGAGTTCATTTTTTTTTCCCTGACCGATGATGTTTCCGTCAAAAAGAGTGAGTGTCAGTTTATCCGCCATTTGATCGGAATTCTTTTCAAAAACGAGCTCGCCTCTTTGAGAAAAAATGACCCTCTCCTGACCCTCTTTCTCTTTCAGATGCAAAAAAACTTCCTCCAGATTTCGACCATACTTCGTTGCTCTGGTTGCGAACAAAGTGACATTCGGGATCATCGTAAAGAACTGGCCCTCTTTGATCCCAGAAAGGAGTCCGCTTGAAGTCAGATAAAGAATTTTCTTTTTAAACTCTTTATTCGAAACCGGAATGAGACTCTGGTTGAGATGGTAAATACTCAAAGTCAGAACAGCGGCAACGATGAGAAAAGGCAGGATGATTCTTTCTTTGGTGAGGCCACCGGCCCGCATCGCGATGTATTCCGAATCTGCGGACATTCGATTTAAGCAAAAAATAGTTGAGAAAAACACTGCGATCGGAATGGAAAGGGGAACGAAGGCAAGACTGATGTTTCCGATCAAGCCTAGGGTGAACCAAAGGGATACGTCCCGGGACACTAAAAGATCGGTCATCCTAAAGAGTTCAAAAGTCAGAAGAAAACTGATGAAAAAAATCGTACTTACGAGAAGAGGCAAAATAAATTGTGCAGCAAGGTATCTTTGTATCAGTAACTTCATAAATCAAAGGTACACGAGGTTCACCTTTCCTTCAAGAAATGGCAATATAGCTGCATATAAAGGAGTCCCTAATGCAACTCACAGTCGACCTCAGTGGCGATAAGTTTCTCTCAGCTGAACTTAAAGTCCTCTCTGCTTTCCAGAAAACGACCACAGCTAAAACTAAAGGTGCTAAAGCCGAAACATCTCTTTCGGTTGATCACTGGGTAGATAAAACTCTTAAGGAAGAATTCCAGGGACTTCGTTCACTGAAAAATTTCAAGGCCGGAAAGGATGAAACTCTCACCTTCAGTGGAGCGATGGGTGAAACCGTTCTTGTCGTTGGTCTTGGAGAGCGTGGAAAAATGTCCGCAGAAGATCTACGCAAGACAACTGCAAAAATCTTCAAGTCGGTAAAAGGTAAATTTCAAACAGTTGCTTTTGATGTTCCCGGGTTCAACGTCGTCCGTGATGAAGTTCTCGCTGCCACTCTCATGGCCGAATCACTTCACATGACTGATTATTCTTTCGACACTTATAAATCGAAAAAGCCTGAGGCGATGGAGCAAACTGTGATCCTCGCTCACGTTGAAAAAAAGAACTCCGCTAAGCTTGAAAAAGCTCTGACATCCGTCCGGAATATCACTCAGTCGATCAACATCGTTAAAGATTTTATCAACGAAGCTCCCAATGTCCTTCACTCTGAAGAATACGCCCGTCGGATCGAAGCGGACGTGAAGAAAAATCTTAAATCCGTGAAGATGAAAATCCTGAATAAAGCGCAGATTCAAAAAGAGAGAATGAATCTCTTTCTTTCCGTGAACACTGGTTCTGCGTATGAACCACGCCTTGTCCACTTGACGTATGAGCCTGCCCGCATGACTTCAAAAACAAAGCACATCGCTCTCGTTGGAAAAGGAATCACTTTCGATACGGGCGGATACTGTATCAAGCCAGGCACGAGCATGGCCGGTATGAAGTACGACATGGGTGGCTCAGCGACTGTGTACGGAGCGTTCCGCGCAGCTGTGCTTGAAAAAGCTCCCGTGAAAATTACGTGTATTCTTGCGATCACAGATAATGCCATTAACTCACTGGCGACTTTTCCGGATGCGATTATCACAGCGAGAAATGGCAAAACCGTTGAAGTTCTCAATACCGATGCAGAAGGACGACTTATCCTCGCAGACGCTCTCGACTACGCTTGTGATTTAAATCCTCACTGCATCGTCGACGCTGCAACACTGACGGGAGCTTGTTTGGTTGCTCTCGGGAATCAAGTCTGTGCCATTCTTGGGAACGATCAGAAATGGATCACTGAAGTTCTTGGATCGGCCAAAGCACAAGACGAATACATGTGGCAGCTCCCGATCATTCATGAGTGGAGACAGGACATCAAATCTAAAACGGCAGATCTTCGGAACATCGGTACACCGATGAGAGCTGGGACCGCCATCGGTGCTGCTTTCCTTGAAGAGTTCATTAAGAATGATGTGAAATGGGCGCACCTCGATGTCGCCGGAGTTGTTGATTCTCAATCGCATCTTCCTTATTGTTCCGCTAGTGGAGCCTCTGGTCTTATGGTGAGAACGCTTACTCACCTTTTGATGAATGCCAAATAATTTCAAAGTCGTTTTATTTGCGCCCGAAATTCCCGGTAACACGGGGAGTATCGGGCGCACTTGTGTCGCCCTTGACCTCGAACTTATTCTCATCAAACCCTACGGATTTGAGATCGATGAAAAAGCCGTCAGACGTGCGGGGCTCGATTATTGGAAACATGTTCAGTTAAGAGAATTCGAGTCGTGGGAAGATTTTCTTATGCGCGAAAAGCCTGCCAAAAAAAAGCTCATATTTTTTGAGAACTACGGAAGAAACATTCATTACGATGCTCCCTACCAACGCGACTGTTATCTTATTTTCGGCGGAGAAACCCGAGGCTTTCCTTACGAATTTGAGAGCGAGTACGTCGATCAGACTTATCGCCTCCCCATGTTCTCACAGCACATAAGGTCCCTCAACCTATCCAACGTCGCAACGACTGTCGCCTACGAGTGCCTGAGACATCTCTGATCAGTTCTCCCAAAAAAATTTTGCATCTCTCTCTGATTGGTACTCCGCGGGAGTAATCGCCTTCCCCATTCTCATCTTGACTAGAATCTGATCGATTCTTTTCTTCGCGAACTTAGTGAGCTTCTTTTTTTGAAACGAAACATAGTATCTTTTGGGACTTGGGAGAAGCATGGCAAGGAAAGCAGATTCTCGCGGAGAAAGGGCAGAAGGATGTTTTTTAAAATAGTGGAAAGAAGCTCGTGAGATTCCATAAATCCGCGGACCGTATTCTATGACATTCAGATAGATCTCCAGAATTTTTTTCTTGGGGAGGTCTCTGTCTACTTTATAGGAAAGTATCAATTCATTGAGCTTCCTCCAGAGAGTCCGATCATGACTTAACCAGACGTTTTTCACCATCTGCTGAGTAATCGTTGAGGCCCCTCTCACTCTCCCGCCGCTGGCCGCTTCTTCGAATGCGACTTTCATCTGCTCGCCATCAAACCCATCATGCTGGTAAAAGCTCCAGTCCTCTGAAAGGACAATCGCCGACTGAGCGTAACGAGAAATTCCGGACAGAGTCGTCCAGGACTTAGGTTTTGATCTTTTTATCTCAATTTCAGCGTCATCAGCATCAGAGCTTCGGTGAGGATAACCCTTTTGCAGTTCAGCCCCCTCGTGGGAAAAATAAATAGTCACAGGAATGACCACCATCAAAAGGAGGGTGCTGAGGATTCCGAAGATTAAAATCTGATTCCGTTGGGGTACTTTCATTCATCTCTGTCTCAGGATAGATTATATCCTATGCCCGTAGCCTGCGCTTATTTTAAAGAGAATATTTGTCGATCCTGCACACTCCTGCAGATGGACTACTCCGGACAAATTCTCCTGAAAGAAGAGACATTAAAGAGGGCACTCTCGCCCCTCTCAATTCCTCTTTTACCAACCGTGAGATCTCCAGAAACTGGTTTCCGCAACAAGGCCAAGATCGTAGTGACGGGTACTTCTGAGAAACCAGTACTGGGACTAATTGAAAAAGAAATACTTGATTGCCCAGTTCACGACCCCGTGATCAATGAAATCCTTCATGACCTTATTCCCTTTATTAGAACGGCGAAATTAGTGCCCTATCAGATCAAAGAGAAAAAAGGTGAGCTCAAGGGAATCATCATATTCCATGGTGATGAAAGTTACGTTCGATTCGTTCTTCGGTCAAAAGAAGGACTCGATAGAATTCGAAAAAACCTTCCCTCGCTTCTGTCGATGCATCCGGAAATAAAATCTGTCTCGGTAAATATCCAGCCGATTCATCAGGCGATTCTCGAAGGTGAAGAAGAAATTCTTTTAGGACCGGAAAACTTTATCCAGCAAAACTACGATCAATTTAAGCTGAAACTCCGCCCCCAGGGGTTTGTGCAGACAAATCAGAAAGTCGCGATCAAACTTTATTCCACGGCGGCGGAATGGGTAAAAGAAAAAAACATTTCACAGTTCCTTGAATTATTTTCGGGGCAAGGAGCATTTAGTTTTCATGCCGCAGAGTTCGTCAAAGCTGCGGTCGGGATTGAAGTCAATGCTGAGGCGGTGAAGACTGCCAGTGATACGGCACAGTCCCTTGGCATGAAGCATCTTTCGTTTCTCCATCTTGCTGCCGAAAATTCCCAAGAGATTATTGCCAATAAAAAGCCCAACCTCATTTTGGTAAATCCCCCTCGACGGGGACTCGCTGAAACGCTACAGATTCTCACCAAAGCGTTACCAGAATATATCATTTACTCAAGCTGCTCCGTCGAATCTCTGGGGAAAGACCTCAAATTATTGTCCCCATTTTATGCAACGGAGAAAGTCCAAATTTTTGATATGTTCCCCCATACGGAACACTTCGAGACCTTAGTCCTCCTGAAACGACTATCTTCTATAGAAGCGTGACATTTCTCTAGAAGCCTTGAGAACAAGCTCGCCTCTGGCCGTGTCGCCAGAACTAATTTTTCCATGCCAATCAGACTCGATGATGCTGTGATTGGTGAAATCCACAATCCGAAACGCATTCTCATTGCCAAATATTTCCCAATCTTTAGATGGTGAATCCGTCAGCATTTTCCCATTAGTGTAGGCACCGAGATTCGTTGAACAATTCAGAATTCTTTTCATGATCGTCGGAGTGACATCATAGTGAGTCGTCCGGTGTTGCCACAGACCTTTTTCTCGATCGGAAGGAATCAGAGTCATCGGAACCATTTCCCACTCCGATTGATGATTACTCGTAATGACGATCGTACTTCCCAGAAGAAGCTTCGATGTCTGCAAGTTCGTAAAAGTCATTTTCAGTTTTTCATCTACTTCTCTCGGAGTTCCTGTCCCGAGATCAAAGAAAAGAATCAAAGGCTTTTCCAGATTTCTTTCTTTGAGTGACCAATCTGCCCAGACGTTTTGCTGACGAGGAAGTCCTGGAATCTTTCGCGAAGAAAAAACAACCAACTCGTAGCCGACTTTTTGTAATTCATTCATGAGTGCTGGTTCACTCGCTTCTGGGCGATAAGACGCTGGGATGCCGTAAATCAACCGAAAGAGATTATCCTCCATGCTTCCGCCGCCGCTCAAGTGGGTCGTGAAATTCATTCCGTGGCGTTGAAGATGAAGAAAGTAGGGAGTTTCACTTTCATTCAAAGCACTACTGCCGATCTCATCCATCACGACAAAAACGAGATGAGGAAGAGACTTCGGCTTACACTTCAAATCCTTTTTAGGATAATTGAAACTGGCCTTACCCAAAGCCTCTACGGTGTGAATTTTCGGATAAAGAATTTCCTGGTAGTTCAGCGGGAAAAGCGAGGCGAGGGTAATTTCATTCCCAAAGAAACTCGTCCGATGATTTCTCCACACGAGGTGTGATGTTCCCAGACAAAAAAGAATCAGAAGTAGATACCAGTTCTTCACTGGATTACTAAATCTTCTCTGCATGACTCTCCAGAGCAATTCACCGCGAATCCAAACAACAAATAATAAGAAGAGAACAACACCCGCAATAATGACGTACGGAGAAAAGGAACCATTAAAGATGAACGCAAGTCCTTGGGTCGTCACAATTTTAAGAATTAATGGATTAATGTGAAAACGAAACTCACTAAAGACCGCCCCATCAATGAGGATCGCTGTGGAAGTCAAAAGAATGAGAAACGAAGACCAGAGTCTAACGAAATAATAAGTGGGAAAAAGAAGTGCCAACGGAACGTAGAGACAAAAATAAAGAACGGATGTGAGGAGTCCGTAATAACCCACGGTCGTCACAAAATAATAAAATAATGAAGCAGTATCCTTTGGAACAATTCCGCTCTTTAAAAAGATCAAACTCAAGAGGCACAGGAGTGGCCAACCCAGACCAAAAAATATCTTCCTCCCCCACGAGAGGGCAAATCGCCTGCGTTCCATGATGATCCTTGTTGAAGACTCTTTCATTCTAACAGCGCATGGCGAATTTTAAAGCAAATAAGAGCACTTAGCTTCTATAACAGAGAAATATTTCCCTTCTTGTTTGATATATCAAACAAGAGTATGATTACGGTAACAGCGAGGCTTTTATGATCATTATGAATAGCAATCTGCTCCTTGAGCATCTTACGGAACTTGAAGATAAAATTCAAAGCTTGGAACGTGTGATGAGAGAAGTTGGTATTGAATGGGAGAAAGAAAATTTGATGGAGCTACTCATTGCCTGCCAGTGTGAAACTGGCAGGCATGAGAAAAAATCTTAGAAGAGTAAGTCGATACCGATGCCGTAGAAATTAGCGTGGCGGTTAGCTTGTTCTGAGTCTGTTCCGTTAGTCTCTATATTGTATTCAGCGAGGCGAGACATGCCGTAGTTGAATTTCCCAATGATTGTCTCAGTGATGAGGTATTTCGCGGTGAAAGTGAAGTCAAAATCGAGATGAGCTTCTGCAGTTGATTCATCATCGGTAGTTTTATTAACGAAGTCTACTTCCCCGATGCGAGTAGCTTTTACAGCAACCGCCATCATGAACTCTTGAACCGGGCGATACTGGTAAGCAGCTGTGAGGGAAATATCTGTAGAAGGATCAGTCTCAAAATCAACACTTCCAGCTGGTCCTGAGTCTTCGATTTCGCCATCGAGTTGCTGAGTAACCGAGGCAGTGAGACGGAATTCATTGGCTTCATTCCACTTGCGGCCGACACTTGAATTGAGTTCGATAGAATGATTTCCTGTATTGTACTGTCCGTCTGTGCCTTCAGTACCAATTTCAGCATCCATAATTCTGACTCTCGCAACAGCGCCGAAATCTAAATTTACAGCGGCGTCACTCTGTTTCATTAGACGATAGTTGGCGCCCAATGCAGGATTCGAAATTCCGTCATTTGTAGATCTATTCCCTTTTACTGCACCCAGAAATTCTTGGGTCTTGTTATCGTAGGCATAATCAAGTCCAACAAAAACGTTGAGATTATCGAGCACACCGACAGTGAAACGGTTATCAAAAATGTAACCATTCGTTTCAGATTGAGTGCTAGTGCCTTCGTCTTCAACTTCAGTGTTAAGAACACTGACATTAGAAGTGATATTGAATTGACCAGACTTTAAGAAAAAGTTGAGATCACCAAAATCCAGCCCTGAAGATGCCTGAACCGTTGAGGCCATGAGGGCCGCTGCCACTACAATCACTTTTTTCATTTGAGGGGACTCCTTGTATTTGAAACATTGTACTCAGATTGATTACAACATTGAAGTGATTTACTCTTGCGCCACGAGTCAGTAAGAATTTTCTATGAATGATAGGGGCAAAAATGAAGAAGTGGTTTCACTCTGACACTGAAACAACTCGTGAAAATAAAAAAGGGCCAGCTTTCGCTGACCCTTCTTTAAGTTCTAAGTCCCGTAGGGATTAGAAACGGTAGATCATTGAAACGCGAGTCATGAGAGAGTC
>CANETG010000002.1 GCA_947440875.1 Bacteriovoracaceae bacterium | reverse complement strand
TGACTGGGAAACAAGAACAATTTCTCACCCGCGCTGGGAAGGATCTCTGACTGGTAAGGAATATTTTTATCAACACGCGATCCCGAATATTTATTTCCATGTCACTGCTGCGTATGCGATTCTTCGCCACAATGGTGTCGAAATCGGCAAAAAAGATTATCTCGGAACGTTGCCTTTTAAAAAGTAATGACTGAACTCACGAAACTCCGGAGGGGATATCCTCCGGAGCTTTATGAAAAAATACTTTCGATGACCGGAGTTCCCGTCACACTTCTCGATGTCGCCACCGGTCCCGGTACAGTCATTAAAGACCTGAAAGAAAGTCTCTCCTTTGCCCTCGGCATCGACAGTGATCCCGAAAGAATAAAAGTCGCAAAGTTTCTCACCACATCTAAGATCCGCTTTGAGTGCCTCCCCATCGAAAAATTTATTCCCGAAAGTGAGTACGATCTCATCACGGTCGCTCAGGCCTTTCAAGATTTACCTGGGAGTGCTTATAAAGTTCTCCCCTCGGCCCTGAAAATGAATGGTGTGATTGCTGTGTTCTGGAAATATCCCGATCCGTCTTCGAGAACATCCGAGATGGTGAATAAAGTTTTAGAGGCGAGGGGACTTCGCAAGCGACAGGATATGGGACTCAAACTCGCTCAAACTAATCCTTCGGGGATTCTCTCCGAGTGGGGATTCCGTGATCCAGAGCTCACGATGTTGAAATGCGAAGAGCTTTTCTCGCAAGATGACGGGATTAAGTCCATTCTCTGGGGATTGGGAGCTGGGAATGGTTCTATGGATAAGCAACTAGAAAAAGATCTTACAATTGAGCTAAGTCACGTTTTCACTGGCTCAATTACTGAGATTTACGATTGCTATCTCTGGACAGCGCGTAAGTAGAAATCAAAACTTTTGAAGTAATATAGTCTTTCTCAAAGGACATTCTATGCTGAAAGCACTCGTGCTTATCTTGATTTCATTTTCTCTCTCTGCCAAAACATTTGAACCGGCAGCCACTCCTGATACAAGCTTTGATTCTCAACCCGAATACATGGCGATTTTAGCGAAGGTCAAATCCTTCGGGACTTTCGTCACGCCCACAACAAAAACCGATTCTCCCAAAGTAGAAGAAAAACCAAAGCAACCTTCGCGTGGGCTGGTGGCAGTAGAGGAAGCAAAAGCCCGGAACCGTGAAATACTTGCGAATCAAAGATCTGAGGAAAAAAAAGCTGCTGACTCCGACCTGACCAAAGATGCTTTCGCGGCTGATCTCGCCAAGATGAAGGCCGATGATAAGCGCGTGCGCGACGGTTGGAAAAAAGAAGTCCGCGACCAATTAAAAATCTGGCAAACGCAGCAGAAAATCTTCCTCGGAAAAATTAAAGTCTACAAGGAAGCAACATTTGTCATTCCTGTGAAAGAGGAAAAGATTGTTGAAACGCCGATCCTACCGAGAGATATCCCGGAAGTTCATATCGTTCACTCCGCTTTCAAGCTTCCGGTGAGAGACCAGGAAGGACGCGCGACTTGTGCTGCCTTCACTGGTGTCAGGGCGATGGAAATGATTCTTGCTCAAAACGGGGAAACTCAGGATCTGTCAGAGCAGTATTTCTATTTCGCCAGTAAGCCTGACTGCCAGAAAGGTCCTTGCTCTAAAAAAGGTTCATGGGTCACCAACGGTTATGATTACCTTTCAAAGTATCCCATTCCCCTGGAAAAAAATTGTCCGTACTCATCGAGTGTTGATTCAAAAAATGAAACTCAGCTTGATCTGAGAGAATCGTGTAAACAAGGAAACGTAAAAGTTTCAAAATACGAGCGCATCAAGACACTCGCTGAAGTCATTGACCGCTTGAAGAAAAATAGGCCCGTCATCATGTCTTCACAACTGACTCCCAATTTCTACGTGAACGAGGGAATGGTGACGATGGAAGACTCCGAGAAAAATGGAAACGTCGATTCGCACGCCATGGGGCACGCTTATCTCGCCGTCGGAATCATGGAGCTACCGGAAAAACTCCACCCCCGAGAAGGGAAGTTTTGCCTCGTGGTGAATAATTCTTGGGGAACAGGTTGGGGAGCTGGTGGGTATGCATGTCTCACAGAGAACTGGATACTTAAGTATCGTCTTCCGACATCATTTGTGGCCGTGAGCACACTTTCCACGATATAGCGGCTCTTCCGGCAGTCTTGCAAAATACTCGGGAGGAAGAATTTCCATTTCTTCTTCCCAGTCAAAGTGCACGGGAGCTCTTGCAACCCACACTTCTTGGTTTCTCACTTGAGCTTTATTTGCTGTAAACCAAAGAAATGCCGTTGGAATCCCCAGCACAAAACCTAAAGCATGAGATAGGTAACTCACTTTCTCATCAAGATGCATAAGATCCGGACAAAAAAGTGCCAGAGAAATCCCGGTCGCAATGATCAAACGCTTATTGAGTTTCATTTTCCGTTCGATCAGAACGTAATTGGTCATCCAGAAAGAGGCCATGAAATAAATCACCCCGGAAATACCAACGAGATAAGTTTCTTTTGGGTAATAGGCGAGGGTGAGGAAATTGATCACTCCGCCCATGATGAAACTCACGACGGGAAACATGAACCATCCGTAATACGTGTTGAGGAGAACGGCAAAAATCATGAAGAACAGAGCATTGTGCCCAAGGTGCATGAAATCGGCGTGCATGAGTGACGTTGAAAAAAGTCGCCACCATTGTCCCTGGTCAAATACCAGAACCCCACTGGCGTGAAAAGAGCGACCCGAGAAAAGAAAAATCGCAAGCAGCATAAGAAACGAAAAAATACCGATGAAGATATTTTGATCATCCGGCCGTTTTGATAGGAATGTCTTGGTGAGTTTCTTTTCCATCATAAGAAGATGGTACTTAAAATATTGTTGTCAAGCTCGACACGATATCAGTTAATTAGATGGCAAGTGTGTGATGTCACTTTCGGTCCATGATTTAATTCTTCTTCTCACCGTTCAAAATGAGACAATCCTCGCCTCACTCACTCTGATCTAGGAACTGTCGTTTCATCAACGGGGACCATCTCATGGACGAATTTCTTGTGAGAGCACAAATAATTATGGAAAAAATGTGGAAGGACAAAAATCCTTCCTTTGACCGATTTTTTCTTCCGTGTGAAATTAACCTATCACAACGGGAGGATCACGATGTCGTTTGCTAATGAAAGGGCCGATCTGAATCAAGAACTCACTGAGCTTTTTGATATGAAGAAGGCCAAGATCAGAAAGGAAAAATTACTTCAACATGAAGCCACTGAGGCGCAAAAAGACATCCGCCTTCTGACACTCATGTTTCGCGATGGGATTCCTGATATCACCATTCCCATGTCTGACAATGAGGCCCTCCTTTGGGACGCCAGAGGCCATCAGCTTCTCTATAAAAAAGATCATCAATCACAAGTTGTCGAAGGAACTTCTCGGGACATAATCGTTCGCATGAGGCCTTTCCTGATAGAGATCGTGAAAAAAGCCAAAGAGTTTTATAATTAATATTTTTGGAAGGGGCAGAGCAAATGCACGATGCGAAATCTTTTCGTTTCGTCTTTTCAAACGTTTTCATTCCACTCGAGCCGATAACCCAATCCATAGACTGAAGTGATCTTGATCTTTTCGCCGGCTGACTCTTTGAGCTTCCGGCGCAGATGACTCATGTGAGAATCAACCGTCCGATCATACATATCCGCTCCCGCGTAGAGCGAATCAAGGATCGAGTCTCGAGTCACTATCTCCCCCGAGCGCCGAGCGAGAATCATCAGGATATCCATTTCTTTTCTTCCCATGTGAAGAATTTTATCTGCGATCGTGACCAGTCTTTTGGCGGGGTCAATAGAGAGACCAGCAAAAATAATTTTCCCGGTTGGGATTTTTACTCGCTTCATGATTTTATTCATGCGCACTTTCATCTCTTCCATACCGAATGGTTTTCTCATGTAATCGTCCCCACCCGAAGTGATCGCTCTGACCACCGTTGCCTCATCCGTCCGAGCACTCATAAAAAGAATAGGGATATCGTCCCCGCTAAGACGGACTTTTTCACAGAGATCAATTCCCGAGCCATCCGAAAGTTCGATATCGAGACACATAAGATCGAAGTGATTCTTTCTCAATGTGTCCCATGCTTCCTGAATCGTTTCGACACTTTCAGTTTCATGGCCTGAAATTTTCAGATCGATTCTTAGAACTTTTGCAATCTGTGGATCATCTTCAACAATAAGTATTCTTGCCATTCATCTCTTGTAACCGATTTGTGAACTTTCGGGTGAACTTTAAGCTCGACGGTTTAAGACAGAACAGTCAATTCTTTCTTCCATAGAGCCGAGACATGAATGTCTCGCATTCTGTTGAGAATGAATCCATTCTCTCCCTCACGCATTCACGGAAGCTTTGGCGATCTTCCTGAGGACTGTGACATCCTGAGCTGACTGCTTCGCTAAAGCATCCTTGGGCCAATTCTTTTTTTGCTTCACTTGGCTCAGTTCCCATATCTGACTTGTGAGACATACTCGCCATTGAATTAACGGAGATAAGAAAAGCGATAACGATGAATAAATTTTTCATGTGGTTCCTTTTCCTCTTAGAGGAAATCCTTTCCAAGTTGACCGACGAGACTTCCAATCGCATATGGTACGGAGAAGTCTCGGGCCGCGTTCCAGCTCGACGAATGAGTGAAGCCCAGTTTATGCATCCACTCGTGGAAAAGATTATGAGCGACACCGGCGGATGTATACTGATTGAAATACTTCGTATTCACCCAAATCCGTTTTGAAGTGGAATAAGTGTAGCCGACCACGTTCGTAGAGGCGGTATACATTTCCACTTCGCAGTCCATCTCGCTGTCTTTCGTGGGCTGAAGACTTTCTGCCCCGTCGAGAATCTTTTGATAAATCTGAGCATTCGTCAGACCTTTGTTATCAACAAAAGTTTTCTTCCCACCATAGAGGTGATTGAGGATTTTTCCTCTAAATTCGTCGGTTGCGACGACCAGTTTAATAATCTCCATCGCTTTTTTCATTTTCGTTGTCTGGGCCTCTGTGAGATTCACCAATGTGATATTCGTATCGAAGGCATACGCTTCCGGCGGAAGTGAATCATCTGGTTCAGGAATGACTGGTGTGGGAGGTTCTTCAACAGGGGTAGTTACCACAACGGGTGGAGTCTCATCGCCAGAGACAGCTGGTGCTTCTGTTGCCGGAGAAGATTCTGAAGAACTTCCTCCGCTGTCTTTGTTACACGAAGCACACAGAAGTGCAGCGAGCATGATGACTGGAATCATCTTCATGTTTACCTTCCTTGGTTTGAATGCGAGTCCTTCCTGGACACGTCTCAAGATTGCCACAAACTTTTTTTGTCTTCCTAGTGGGTAAGGGATTCCGAGGCAAGATGACTCAAGTGACTGGAAATAATCCCATCAGCTGAAAAAGATTTGCTTCCACAATTTTTTAAGGATTAACAGGACTCAGTAGGTCCAGGAATGGTGATAAAAGATTTCTGGAGTTCACCCTCGGAAAAAAAGAGAAGAGTTCCAGGAGTGTGAATGGTCCACGATTCATTATCCGTGAGTGGAATAGTTGCAATGACGGCGACTCGGTCGTTACTGGTCGTCACGCTCGAAAAATCCACCTTCACATCCTCATCTTTTAACTGGGCGACGGAGAAAGGTGCCTGCCTCACGATGTGAGCAAGTTTGGTCGAGCAGTGCGCGAGCATGAACTCACCATTTGAAAGGAGAAAATTAAAGATACCAAAAGTGGCAAGGCTCAGCGTGAGCTGATGAAGTTTCACCCCTAAAAGATCTGCATTGGGGCAGTTCTCACCAAATTCAAGGTGGAGCTCCTGGAGGAGGTAGCAAAATGCCTTTTCTGAGTCAGTGTTCCCCACCGGAATAAATCTGCCACTGAGTTGAGGGGAAAAGTTTTTTAAATCCCCGTTGTGCGCAAACGACCAGTACTGTCCCCAAAGTTCACGGACAAAAGGGTGAGTGTTTTCGAGCTTCGTTTCACCTTGAGTCGCTTTCCGAATGTGAGCGATGACATTTTTTGATTTTATCGGATAAGAGCGAATGAAATCTGCCATAGGGGAATGCGCCGAGGGATTGGGATCAAGAAATTGCCTCACTCCCTTTCCTTCGAAAAAAGAAATCCCCCAACCATCCGTGTGATGATCCGTGAGGCCTCCGCGAGCGCGAAAGCCCGTGAAAGAAAAACAAATATCGGTTGGAACGTTACAGTTCATTCCCAGAAGCTGGCACATAGGAATATAATAGTTTCCATGGACCGCATTGTACACACTGCTGACGCCATAGAGTGGCTCAACTCTCAGACTCCTCTCGAGGGGTGCTCTTTGGTTGGCTCACTTCCCGATATTTCAGAATTTCCTGGGTACTCCCTCGAGAAGTGGAGTGAATGGTTTACCGCCACCGCCAAACTCATTCTCATAAAAACTCCGCCCGAGGGAGTGAGTTTTTTCTTTCAGTCAGATATTAAACAAGACGGTTATTGGGTGGATAAATCGTTTCTGGTTCAGAAAGCGGCCCAAGACCTTGGCAGGAAGATGCTCTTTCATAAAATTGTCTGCCGCTATCCCGCCGGGACGATCACGATGGGGCGTCCGTCTTACTCTCACGTTTTGGCATTCACAGAAATCGTAAAACCCGATTTTGGTAAATGGACTGCGGACGTTTTACCCGATACGGGTGAGAAAACTTGGGTCAGAGGTATGGGACTTGATGTCTCAATGATGATCGCTCAATTCGTTAAAGATCAAACTCAAACACGGACAATTGTGAACCCCTTCTGCGGCCAGGGCAGTATGCTCGCGGCCGCGAACTTCCATGGTCTTAGTGCCGTCGGAATTGAGCGCAGTTCTAAGCGAGCGGAAGCTGCGCGCTCACTTAAGATTTCTCCGGACGGGAAGAGCTTTCTTGGTCTTTAACACTCTTTGCGTAAAGATCTTTCTTGCTCTTCTGAAATCCTGAAGGACGCAGCCTCTTTCGTTAATGGGTCTGGAAAAATCGGAAACTTTAAGTGCCGCCGTTGACGGCGCACCAACATAGTCAAAACTGAGTTTCAGTCCTTCACATAAACCTACATTCACGTGCTCAGCGACGTTCGAGACTCCGAGAAGTAAATGGCAGAGTTCGATCCGGTCGTTAGCGATGAGTTCAGCATTATAAGGATCCGCCGCTTTTTGTTCTTTCACAAGGCGCTGAAGATTTTTCGTGAGCATTTTTCCAAAGACGCGGGAAAATCCATCAAGGTTTCTTGACGTGACTCCGAGGGCTCGCTTAATGTCTTCTTCGATGGCGCCCACATCATCTTTCCCCGTAAATTTACTGAGAGTATCCATGAACCGATCCGAGGCCATGAGCTGGGCCACAATGATCTGATCTTCTACGGGACTATTTTCAATGAGGGAAAGAACTGATAGGCGAACCAGGAGTTCAAGTCTGGCCTGGATGACCACGGTTCCGTAAGTGAGCTCGGCTTCTCTCAGAATCGTTTCCAAGGCTTCCTGTTCGACTGTGTTCCCGAAACTCAAATCTTCTGTAACGAGTGCGTTCTCGATGGCGTCCTGAATGATTTCAAGTTTTTTCAAAGTACTGAGATAAATGTTTCTAAAGGCAGCGGCCTCGGGAGGATTCGCCTTTAAAAATTTAATTGTGTTTTTTAGCGCGTCCAGCGGCGGAATCTTATTGGCACCAACGGGAAGATCGCTCGCCGTTGAGAGTGTTAAGCTTGCATCGGGTCTCAGGACTTCTGTGATTTCTCTTTCAACTCTGATTCTAGCAAGACGAACCAGCTCGATGTAGTTTTTTCGAATCGTCTCGAGATCCGGATTGAACGCGCTCGGTTTAGTCCAATTATCTAAAGAGAGGAAATTTCCTTGTGAGCGGATAGACGGATCATTCTCCTCGACCCCGATCAAGAAGTAGGGGAGAAACCCCGCCGGATAAATATCATGGAATGGGTTTTTAATGCCGCCGTTGTTTGATCCCCCGAAAGGATTAGAGGGAGGAGCAATCGTATTTAAGATACCTCTGAGCAGTGACCAGCGCTCTTTGAAATTATTTTCGACTGCCTGGTACTCAAGGCGAGAGTTGTTGATCTTGGCTTTGCCCTTTGCCTCGAGAGCTTCTAGAGTTGCTCTCCGAGCGAAGGCGTATTCTTGGCGATCACCATCGGCAGTGGTTTGTGGATCGACACCACTCTTGACTGCGAGTAACCAATCGAGGATCACAGGGATTTCCCGATCATTTAACCGAATCGCTTCTTTTAGTTCTAGATCGATGTCACTCGTTCTAATCGTCGTTTTATATTTCACAAAAGCGCGCGCATCGACCATATCGCACCATCGCGTATTCATGGCCTCGAGCGCGCACTTGTAACCATTGTAGGCCGTCGTTCCTTCCGCGAGTTGGCGGATCTGGCGATTAAAATTTCCCTGTCGAAATTGATCAATCGCTGTGCCTAAAAAATTTGATCCTGCGACCATGCCAAGCCCGAGGGCAGGATTGATGACAGACACTGCAGTTCCGATGGAAGTCATAAGACCAGTCGCCGAGGTGAGGAGCGCCGGAGCTTTCTCCAAACAGCGCTGATTGGAGGCGATTTGAGAAAATGAAGACTCCGCAGATTTCACTGCGCGCGAAAGTGCCTGCACACTATCCGGGCCCGAGAGTTCTTTCCTCGCGTCTTCTCTTCCTAAAAGTCCCGCACGCTGAACTTGAATGTTTCTCAGAGTCGAGTTCATCGAGTTAACATCCAACTGGCTGGTTGATTTTGAAATCTCAATCAGGAGTTCTCTTTCTTGGGCATCGAACGATGCAATTTGTTTTTTTGTTTCCGACATCTGTGAGAGTTGAAGCATCTGTTCATTGAGACTCGTGAGTTGAGTCAGAGCTCCCCCAAGAGTTTGGCAATCAGGATCCTTCGAGATCGAATCGATCACTGCCATGAGAGTTCGCGAATCATTCAGGGCGGCTTCCGTCCATTCTCCATTGGAGGGGCAGCTTTTTGAAAAGACATCGAGAAGTACTCGGCCAGGAATCGCTTCAGCCAATACGGAATGACTCACTAAAAGTAAGAGCGCAGAGATAAATTTTTTCATGATTGGGGTTTAACAAAAGCAAATAGGTCTGGATGCTAAAGATCCAGACCCGTATAAAAATTATCTAAATTCGCGAGAAATTTCTGACCGCTTCTGAACAAAGCTCATGTCGACGTTTCTTTCGGTCGTGGCATTCATTCCTTCCCACGAAAGACTCGGTGTGAATTTCTCACGCCCACAGCGGCGACAGATGTGATCGATGCCTTCATTGCTTGACGAAAATGATGAAGGGACTGCGATAAATTCGTGTCCCCAGAGATGGCAAATTGCCTTCTTGATTTCCATACGTACTCCTGATGAGTGAGCGTTCTATCTGTAATTTGATTTCATTGTACAAGCGAATCTCTGAAAGGAGTAATCCTTACAGACAGCGGGGTGCGTTATATCTTCAGATTGCCCATAAAAGGTGAGACGAACTGGGCATGAATGTAGATGAGAATGAGCATCCCAACGGCAAGTTTAAGACACCAACTGGGCTCGGCAATTTTTGTGTAGATAATTTCCATGAAAACCTGATAGCGGGGCCGCAATCTTTCTGGGAAGTAGGGAGAGTAAATTTTTCAAGGTATTCTTTGTTTCTCATGAAATCTGCGGACTTTTTTTTGGTCTTCATTCAATAAAAGACTCGGTTCTAGTTTACGATTGAATTCATCATCGCTCTGTTGTTCTTCACGGATCACTTCCTCCGCGCGTTTTTCTTGAAGGGAATTCTCTTGGGCCTTCTCAATCCGCTCATCCAGCTCATCGCTATTCACATCGACTGATCCGTCTTGAGTGAATGGACGATAGGATTGGAGAAAAAATAATAGGGGAACGAAAATGAGGTGTTTCAACGTCTTTTCCTTTTTTACTTATTTTCTTCTCCCTTTAGCTTTTTGTTGATTGAAGATAGTCTTAAGAGTTCGACGCGTTGAAGCTTTCAGCTCCCCGAGGGAGATGGCATATTCTTGTTTTAACTGGAGGCCATTATGAAAATACTTCTTCTTTCACTTGCGCTCAGTCTTTCGGCCGATCTTTTTGCCCGTGAAATTCAACTCGCAACGATTACTGGAAATATTGATAACGACACATCGACTTTCTTCGCCGAAGTTGATGACAGCGGAAAGCTTCACTCCGTTCGTTTTAAAACCGTGACCAGAGAGGGCAGAATCACCCAGGACGACAGTTTTCCATCGGAAACAGTGGTTGATGAGGGTGTCGTTCTTCTCCAGCGAAGTGGGCGTAACGTCTTAAAGCTTGGCACTGAAGCTCCTTTCTCACTCGAAGACGGTGGAGTTGTGAAGCTCAGTTATCTTTACAATGGTGCCACTGGTTCGTGGAAAACGTTAAAGGTCTCGCTCGTCAAACCTAACGGAGAATTTCAGATCATGAATTTGAAGGGTGAGAAAGTGACTCGCTTCTTTACGAAAGGAAACTGGCATCCCATTTTTGGTCTCATCGGAATCGCTGATCTCATTTCCCTGCCGTAATTTCAAAAAAAGGCACCGAAGAAGTTTCACCCTCCCCGGTGCCTGAGTCGTCTTAGTTACAACTTGTTTCTCTTTCAGAAAATACGCCGAGTTCTTGAGACTTATTCGTCACCACTTTTCTGAAAGTCGTGAGATTGGTCTGAGCAAGGGCCTGCGCTTCTGGAGTTTCTTTGGCCTGGATGATCTCGGCGAGTCTCGGATCACAAACTAAGGCTTTCATTTTTTTCAACACGTAGGCCTTCACTTTCACTGGGTCACTCGGGCGATCTGCTTTCCCGAAGAAGTTCGTCCAGGTGTCACCGTTTTTCTCGGCGGCGGCGGCATAGTTAGCGAACGCGATCGTAAATTCTTCGACCTGAGCTTTTACATCTTCAGTTTTCCAAACCGGAGCTGAAGCCGTTTTCATGTCGAGAACAAGGTCAAGAGCGCGGCGAACGCGTGACTCCCAAAAAGTGAAAGGATCACTCGTGGCGTCTGATTTTGAACATTCCGGAGAAGCCGATGCAATATTCTTGGCACTTGAAGCTTGGTTTTCATCGGTACAGAACCAGTTTTTCTGTTCAGGGGCAATTCCCGCGTAACCGTAGTTGATCGCCATGGTGTCGTAGATGCCGATGTCGTTGAGGTGACGGAATGGACGACCGAGGTACTCCATGATCGAACGCGATACCGTTCCCTTGTCACCTGAATCAGTTGAACCAAGGTTTCCTTTGAAGTTGTGACGAAGACCAAGGTTATGACCAAGCTCGTGCTCCATCATCTCAGTGAAGTAGCCTTTCATGTACTCATCAAAAGTCACTCCCGCAGGGACGACTTCAAAATGATTCTTAATCATCGGGTCTTCAAGCTCTGGGCGCTGAGAGTTTACTCGCAGACTCAGTTTCTTTCCGAGCTTCAGATTAAAATCAGCTTTTCTCGCGTTCACTTTCGCATTCGCTTCCGCGCTAAACTTTTTAATCATTTGGTTCGCTTCGGCGAGCTGACCTCTTTCACTAAGCGCGCGAATGTTTCCAGACAGAGCAAACCATTTCTTATACATCTCAACAATAAACGGTCCCTGAATGAGAACGTTTGCCGACATCATCTCTCCGGTAAATTGGTGAGCAATCGATGGTCCGAGACCTCCGTAGCCCGCTTTATTATCCTCATCCCATTCAATAATATTGTAGCGAATATCCCCAGGGACAAGCTTCTCGTGACGGGGATCAGTCTTTTCGATGAACTCATAAACGATTGGTTCGACTCCCACGGTTTCTTTGAATTTCGCGTTCCAATTATTTAAAGCACCAGAAAAGTGCGGACGGTATTCAGTCGGCACGTTCTTGATGAAGTATTTAATTCTTTCGCCGTTCTGAGTGAGCGAGAAGCGCGTGATCTTCGTCGATTTTGAACGAGTGGTTTCAAAAAACCCAACACCCTCAGTCGAAGCGCGACTTTCAAACGCGGGATTAAATCCGGAAGCAAGTTTCATGTACCAGCGGACTGTAAACTCCGTGACCGGTGCCGTCTCCATATTTTCCGGCGCAGTCTCTTTAGCAACCATTTTTGTTTTGATATCGAAGATGAGTGAAGTGAGATCGTAATCGAATTCTGTCGTGGAGCTCGAAACTGCTTTCAATTTTGTATACTCACCGTCAGGATCGAGCATCGAAACGAGATCGAGGGCTTGACCTAGTGCCGAGAGATCAACCATGAGAAGACCTTTCTCCTCATCGACATCGACGATCGGAAGAGAAATAAGATTTCCTTGCTGAGATCTTTCAGAGCACTCACTGGCACAACCAATCAGGGACAGAGCAGGGGAGCCGTCTTCGAAGCGACCGATTATCGTACGCACATGAAGCGGCGGAAGATCGGTGAGCTTAAGTCCCCCGAGCTCTTCATTTTTTTTATCAGAGACTTTTGTAATGACCGCCCCGAAAACATTCTGCTCACCCAAGAGTGAAATCGGAAAACCGAGCAGCAGATTTTCTTCACCCTGGATTTGTTCAAAAGGGACTGCCTCTGCTGTTTCTGAGCTCGTCGGGAGCTCCGCGAGCATCTTTTGAATGCGCGCTTTCTTCAAACTCGTTTTCGCAATGAGGGACTCGGAAACAACTTGCATTTTATGTGTGCCAAACGAAACCGATTGATTGGTACTTGGGGAGTTCGTGATCCGAGAATCTTTTTTCTTTTTTTCGCCGTTGATTTGTTTTGAGATCGCCTTTACGGGATCAAGACTTTCTATTTTCACGCAGGCAGTGGACAGGACAGCAAGAGTAGCAATCGAAAGAACAGATTTAGGTATTTTCTTCAAGGGATACGCTCCGTGCAATGGGTTTGGGCGAGGCGACAATAGCAGAAAACCTTAACAGTTGAGGGGCTTAGGAAATAATTACAGGGCCATCCTTAAGAACGCTAAATACAAGAAATTTTTCAGTTTTGAAAAATGCCAGCTCAACTCAGTTCGATTTGAAAGGAGGCTTGCAAGATTAAGTAAGTGTATTCACACCAAACATCGTCTTACATCGCTGGACTAAGGTACTCGGATAAATAAAAATTTCATCAACGCTTTTAAGGAGAAATGATGAAAGCTCTGACACTCTTTCTTGCTCTGGTCTCGGGATGGACCTACGCTTGTTCCGATAATGGAAAATCTGGCTTCCTGCCTGAAAATAAAATGGAAATCCCTGTCGGGATGAAGCCTATCAACAGCGGACTGACAGAAATTCAGTTTGGCGAAATCATCACTAAAGTTGAAACTCTTTACTCACCAGTAATCTCTAACCTTGGTGCAAAACTTGTCATCGATCGTCTCTGGACAAATGCCAAAGTCAACGCTCTGGCAAAAAGAGATGCTCCGAAAGTTTGGACCGTCCAAATGTTTGGCGGGCTTGCTCGTCACCCGTCGATGACACCGGACGGCTTTGCCCTCGTTCTTTGCCACGAACTCGGTCACCATATCGGTGGGGCCCCGAAAAAAAGAGCAACATTCTCTCCGTGGGTAACGTCGGAAGGTCAGTCTGATTACTTTGCGACATTGAAATGCCTTCGTCAGGTCTTCTTAAACGATAATAATTCTGCCATCGTTAAAAAACTTTCCGTTCCCGCGGAACTTACCGCCGCTTGTAAAAAAGCATTAAGGAAAGATGACGTGAATATTTGTATCCGTTCAGGAATGGCGGGAGCATCAGTGGCGAATCTTTTTGCTTCTATGGGAAGCGAAAAGCTGTCCAGTTTCAGTACTCCCGATCTTAATGTCGTTGCTTCAAATATTGATACTCATCCAGCAACTCAATGCCGCTTAGATACTTTTTTTCAAGGATCTATTTGTGAAGTGGCGGCAAGTGAAGACGTCGATCAAAGTGATGAAGTCCGCGGAACTTGTCACCAGAAATCAGGACAAACCTCAGGTATCCGCCCACGCTGTTGGCACAAACCAATTCCAAACTAAGATGAGGCCGCCTTCGGGCGGCTTTTTTTTATTTTCCTCCCTGCCATCCTCCCATAGGATTCGTAGAGGCAGGAGTGTTCCATGGAGAAGTCGGAGCAACGGGAGAGTAGCCTGTTCCAGTCCCACTGCCAGTATTGACTCCGGCATTTGTTCCGGTATCAAATTGAGATCCTGCTTCGGCACCTGAAGTTTCCGCCCCTGTTGTATTGATCGTTGTATTTAAATCTCGATTGATAGTGGGAGAGGGAAGGGCCGATTGAGTAGGATCAAGATTTGGTACAGTCGATATTCCTGAACCAAAATTTCCTTGTCCCCATGCCGGAAGACCGATTAAAAGCGTCGCCGCCATTGTTATTATCATTTTCATCACTGACCTCCCTTTCATTTATATCCTGCAACGTGCGTGCCCATTTTGCGTTATAAACAAGGGTGGTCTTTTATCATTGTGATTGGATTTTCAACGGGGATTAATGTCATGAATTCTCGGTCCTGGGAAGAGACGTTGATTTTCCCCAATCTTGAGAGAATTTATGACTGTACTGAAAAAATAAATGAAACTGAAATTGTCGTACGAGTTGTCGCGGTTGATGGAATGAAGCTTTTAGTAAAAGACTCTGCCTCATTTAACTAATCAGGAATAAAATGAGGAGGACATCATTAAATCATTACAATTCTTGGTAAAAGGCGAGGTATCTTTTCATCACATGCTGAGGATAATCTTTCGGGCGAACATTTCTTTTCACGGCCTTGTTCACTGATGTCGGACCCATGTTGTAAGCAGCGAGATAAAGCTGACCGTTGTTTTCAAATTTTTGTCTCAGCCATGCGAGATAAGCAGTTCCTAGAATAATATTATCAACAGGATTCTTTAGAGTCTTATCACCCTTCCATTTCAGGCCAATCATTTTTGCCATCCATTCGCCGGTCTTAAAACGAATCTGCATGAGACCTATTTCACCCACTGGACCCATCGCTCGTGGATTAAAACTTGATTCTCCAGAAATGACGGCCATCACAAAATAAGGATCAAATTGATGTTTTTTTGATTCCGTCAGAATCGTTTGAGTGATTGACCAGGAAAGTGCTTTGTAACCAGGTGGAAGTTTTTCTTCCACTGTTTTCATCATTTTTTCCTGGAGTCCGGAACGCTTTTCACCCTTCTTCACAACACTTTTCTCGTAGTGCTTACCCATGAGTTCACGGGCATGTCCCACGCGGATATTTTTCGGTGTACTCGCAAGATTTCGGTAGCTCGCAAGTGCTGGTAGGCTTAAGAGTGCCAACGCTGCCCATATCCAAACCTTGATCATAAAATTCTCCTGTTACCTTTCTGAAGCAATTGAGGGGCCAGACTGAAGGGGGTAACTTACTGATTTCCAGAGGGGCGATTGGTCAAAAAGAAGTCAATGTAGAGGACTTTGACGACGATATTTTTTGCGGTAGATTCGGCGGATAAGGAATACCTATGAAAGCCCTGTTTTTTCTCGCATTTTTTTCTTTTTCGGCGCAGGGAGGAATCGCGGAGATTCTTCAGTACCCGGAGGAGAGAATTTACACCTCTAGAGATATAGGATTTAGACCGTATCTCACAAAAACACTCTACGGGACGAACACATTTTCGATGACTTTTGATGATGGTCCCGACCCAGTCAATACGCCAAAAGTCCTCGATGTCTTAAAAAAGCATGATGTCAAAGCAGTCTTTTTTGTCATCACCAATAAAGTCACCGAAGAAACATTTCCGCTCATTCAGCGCATGTTGGACGAGGGACATCTTGTTGCGTCTCACGGTCCCACCCATGAGAATTCGAACACACTGACAGAGATTCAGTGGAAAAAACAAATGAACGATTCCATCCGCGCCATTGATGGCTATCACCAGCGCGCTGGGTATGACTTCACAACCATTTACTACCGCTATCCCTATGGAGCCTACGGGGGACGCACAGATTATCATCACATGAATTCTCTACAGGCGATTTCACGGGAACTTTTCGGAGAAAATTGTATTCAATTCGCGTTCTGGGATGTGGATACGGTTGATTGGCTTAAAGGAATGACGAGTGCGGAAATTGCGCAAAATATCATCGCTCACAATGACGGTGGAACAGCGATTAACTTTCTTAGAAAACCTGACGGAAATTTTACCAAACAAACTTATATCATCACTAATCCTCCGGCCGGTGGAGTCATTCTGAATCATGACATTCATGGTGTGACTCCGGGGGCCGTGGAATTATTCCTCTCGTATGCAAAAAACCGCGGCGTTAAAATCCTCCGACTGGATGAAGTCGAAGAGTTTCGAGTGAAAACTTCCTGTCAGCTCTCCTCGTCTTTCCTTTAAATTTCTTATCCCTCAAGCTCTATTGAACGGAGGTGAGGGAGATGCTCGAAGACAATTTTGAATTTAGTGAGAGTGAAAAAGAACTTGAGGAAACTCTCCGCGAATTAATGCACAATTCAAGCGAAAATTATACGAAGGTCAATGTCTCTGTGAACCAACGAAATGTTTTTTTCTATGGAGTAGTGGAAACTGAAAAGGCACGAACTCATCTCAATGAATTAGCGGCCCTGGTGATGGAAACTGGTTTGGTAATGAATGAAGTCCGTCTTCAGCACTAAGGCATCTTGCGGAATATTTAAATGTCAGGCGAATGTACAATTGATATTCTCATCTTGTTCCAGAGTTACCATTTAAAGCAGTAAGCTTAAAATGTGGGCCAGAGAACAAAAAAGGTCATCGTAAGATGGCCTTTTTTTATCCAGAAAAAAATACGAGACTCAATATACTTCAGGTGCTTAATTTATTGAGACAGAAGAGACGATGAGTTAACCCCAGCACCTTTATTTAACAGCAAGATGACAATTTCATCTTTTCTAAAAAGTCGTTAGGCTTTACATTCGTGACAACCTACGGAGTTCTCATGCAGGGCCTAAAAAAAAAATCGAACCCTGTCGACATCAAAGACTTCCTCCGTCGGAAAGGACGGGGGCAGGTATCGGTAAAAGATATCGAGTCTTGGGATGAACAATCCGTTCGTACCTTGGAAGCGACTCCAGTTTTGAGTTTTTCAATGATTAAATTAGCGAAAACTTTGAGTGGAAAACTCTTTTCGATAGATTTGGGCAGAATATCTTTTTGATTACTTACTCTGCTGAATTTTTTTCATCATTTCTGGATTGCCTCGAAGAGCGGCGTGACGAAGAAAAATAATCCCATAAGCTTTTTTCTCGGCGACTGCATTGACGACCGAAAACATACCGATATTTTTACCCTTCCAAGCTAGCCAGTGATGACCATCTTTCATTTCACCTAGATTCCAATGAAAGGGGATCGCGATGCCAAAAGATTTCCGAGAGAGGAAAGTTGAAATATCGAAGTAACGATTGCCCCAATCAATACGCTTAGAATCTTTAAGTGATCCGCCTGGAATTCCTGGAATTGATCGACCATCGACAAGAAGATTGGCCTGGCCATCGCCCACGTCAACATTTTGCAGATCATCGATATCCAGGCGGAGCTCGAGAGTCATTCCCCCGTTTTCAGTATCGGGCTGGAGAGTGATCACAGAATTTTTAGAATCAGTTGCGCTGAATGAAAATCCGGTAGGGTTTGCCGCTTCTTGCATCTTAAGAGTCACCAAAAGTTTCCCATTTTGAAAGTTCACAAACGGCCCTTCAACACCAGGCACAGGGCCAGCCAATACCCGTGAGGTGAGAAACAGACAGAGGAGGAAACCGAAAAGCTTCATGCGAAGTAACCTTTTTATATAATGGCGCTTCGGGAGGAGACCACTTTCTATTAAGAGTATTCAGTGTCTACGAAAGAAAGGGAAAAAAGTTCTATCCCGAGCATTATCGTTTGCTCCTTGACGAGCGTGGTGCCTCATCTCTTTAATCACACTCCGAGGGGTGCTCGATGGGAATGATTAATATCGGTTATGGTTTTCAGTTTCCGGAAGAGTATTGGACCTGCGAGTACCAGAACCTTTTTCCTCAGCAATTTCTTCATATCCTTTCGCATCTTGTGCGCGAGTTCACTCCGTCTCGAGGTATTCTTCTCAGGCGCAGACAGAGTCGCCAGAAACAATGGGATCAGGGCGAGCTTCCAGAGTTCTCGGATCGAAATTCAGAAGCCGTTACGAGTGACTGGCAGGTGAATCCGATTCCTTTTGAACTCCAAAAAAGAAGAGTCGAAATAACTGGGCCCGTGAATTCCGCCAAAATGGTCATCAGCATGCTCTCTCGGAATGAAAAAGGAGAGCGCGCTGATACAGCGATGCTCGATTTTGAAGACTCCATGAAACCGTCTTTCTCTAATGTCCTTGCGGGATATAGTAATGTGATCGGGGCGGTTGACGGAACTCTGAGTGTCAAGACAGCTGAAAAAACATACCAGCTAAATCCGCAAGACATGGCGTACGTGATGGTGAGAGTGCGCGGTCTTCATCTGGTGGAAAGCAATCTCTTATTTGAAGGTGACCCGGTGCCGGCGGGTCTTTTAGATTTAGCGGTTTGTTTTTTTCATACGGCCCGTGTTTACCTTGACCAGAACCTTACTCCCAAATACTACATCCCGAAGTGTGAGCATTATCTTGAGGCGCGCTGGTGGAATGATTTATTTGTTTCTTTGCAAACTCGTCTCAGTATTCCAACCGGGACACTGAAAGCAACATTCCTCATCGAAACTCTACCCGGCACGTTCCAAGCCGAAGAAATTCTCTTCGAGATAAAAGAGCACGCGGCCGGACTCAACGTCGGCCGCTGGGATAAAATTTTTAGTGACATTAAAGTTTTAGGTAAACATCCGGACCGAGTCCTAGGTGATAGGTCATCGCTTACGATGGAGAAAAGCTGGATGGAGAATTACGCAAAACGTGTCATTAAAATTTGTCACGCGCGAGGAGCTTTTGCGATTGGTGGAATGTCGGCCTACACACCTGGAAAAACTCCTGAACTCAGAGAAGAGCAGGCTCACAGAGTGCGAGCGGATAAACAGCGTGAAGCCTCTTGGGGCCACGACGGTTGTTGGGTTTGTCATCCGTATTTTATCGGGATCGCCATGGAGGCTTTCTCCCGCGACAACCAGTTAGATAGGACTCTTCCCGATTTTGATAAATACAGTGATGTCCTTCCGCGAGGTGAGGGGCCTTATACCTTGGGTGGTCTTCGGACAAATATCAGAGTCGGGATTGCTTTCATGGAAGGTTGGCTCCGAGACGTCGGATGTGTGTCGTTTGAGAATTTAATGGAAGATCTTGCGACTCTAGAAATATCTCGAGCACAAGTCTGGCAGTGGATCACTCACAAAATACGTCTTGATTCAGGGGAGCAGGTGACGAGCGAATTAGTGGGTAAGCTTTTTAATGAGGAAATTCTTTCGATGATGAGGGACTACCCAAGTACGAAATGGCAGAACGCCGGAGCGAGTGCGCGAGAATTATTTCTTCGAACGAAACTTCAGGCTTTTTTAACCACGGAGAGCGATCCCGTGAGTACCACAAAAGGAATCGTATCATGGAATTCTTCGAAAACGATGCACGAGAACTTGAGCTCTCCTGGAAGAGTGATCCGAGATGGAGGGGAATTAAGCGGGAGTATTCAGCGCTAGAAGTTGTGCGTTTAAGAGGGTCTGTAAAAATTGAACATTCCCTCGCGCGTTTGGGAGCCGAAAGATTGTGGTATCTTCTTCACAGTGAGGAGTATGTTGCAGCCTTAGGTGCTCTCACGGGAAATCAAGCAGTCCAACAAGTCAGAGCGGGGCTGGATGCTATTTATCTTTCCGGCTGGCAGGTTGCGGCCGACGCCAATCTCTCCGGACACATGTATCCCGATCAGTCTCTCTATCCATCAAACTCTGTTCCGGAAGTCGTTAGACGAATTAACCGCGCACTCATGCGGGCCGACCAGATTGAATGCGCTGAAGGGCAAGTCACTAGGCACTGGATGGCACCCATCATGGCTGATGCTGAAGCCGGTTTTGGTGGACCACTCAATTCCTTTGAGCTCATGAAGATGATGATTGAAGCCGGTGCTGCCGGTGTCCACTATGAAGACCAACTTGCCTCTGAAAAAAAATGTGGCCACCTCGGAGGGAAAGTTTTAATCCCCACTTCTCATTTCATCCGAACTCTCACTTCTGCGCGTCTGGCCTCCGATGTGATGGACGTCCCGACAATCCTTGTCGCGCGAACAGATGCCAACGGGGCGCAGCTCATTACCAGTGATGTGGATGAAAGAGATCGTGAGTTTGTCACAGGCCAAAGAACTCCGGAAGGTTTTTACAGGTTGAGGGACGGAATCGAGGCCGCGATAGCTCGGGGTCTTTCTTACGCTCCGTACGCGGATCTCGTTTGGTGTGAAACTTCGAGGCCTGATATAAAAGAGGCAAAAATATTTGCCGAAGCGGTTCACCGGGAGTTTCCGGATAAACTTTTGGCCTATAACTGTTCTCCGTCTTTTAACTGGAAGAGAAATCTTTCTGACAAAGAAATTTCTACATTCCAGCGGGAGCTCGGGGCCATGGGATACAAATTTCAGTTCGTCACTCTCGCCGGATTCCATGCCCTCAATCACAGCATGTTTGAGCTCGCGCTAGATTTTAAGAGCCGCGGAATGAGTGCGTACTCTGAGCTACAACAACGGGAGTTCGCCTCGGAGAAGACCGGTTACACCGCAACTAGGCACCAACGTGAAGTGGGAACAGGTTACTTTGATCTCGTGAGCACCACCGTCAGCGGAGGTCTTTCATCGACACTTGCTTACACCGGTTCGACGGAACGAGACCAGTTTATTCAGCACTAATAAAAAAACATGTTTGTCAGGTTTTGTGGCCTTTTCCTTGCACCTCTTTTCTTCATGAAAAACACAATGAAAAAAATTGCAATGCTCGGAAAAGTCACAAATCTTAAAACTCGTATCAAGGATTATCACTTGGTGGCAAAAACATTTGAAGAATTTGTTTTACGTCAAGAACGATTCATTGAGCGCGTTTCCTGGCGGACTCAATTACCACCAAAGCTCATCAAAACTCTCATTCGTGAATCCACGACCATAATGACTTTTGCGGTACTTTTAGGTTTTGATTTACGTCAATTTAAAGGGGCAGCGATTGGTGCGGCAGTTGGTTTCGTGGTTCTTTTGGGAAATGCGGCATTCAGAATTATGTTCATCAAGGAAATTAACGGAGTAAATCTAGAGATTGTGGAAATTTAAACAGGGGCAATGTTTCTATTGCCCCTGAGATCAAAAAAATTACGTTCCAGTTGTTCCCGTTGTTTCTGTCGAAACCGTTTCCCTTTCAATCACACCGCAAGCGATAGGCAGTGTGGCTTGGGCCGGAATATCTTTAATTGACTGAACAGTAGCAGGTAAAGTTGTACTCGCGGGAACTCCGTGAATAACAATGTGTCTACCCGCGAGATTGAGTTCTTCACCTGGAGCAAGTTTGGCGACCGCATCAGCATCATCCGTATCCGGCGCTCTTAAATCCGTCAGCATGTCAGTGATAGAGACAGTTCTAAAATAGGTATATGTCCCAGTCGAACTTGCTACTGGTGAGCTATTCATTCCGCCTGCCTGAGATCTTAGATCTCCATCGAGAGGAATCAGAATTGGTCCGTAGGATGGTACCCCCTCGACCACATCAACGAAGCCGTCGGCATTTGTATCGGCGGCAGCTGTCGGGCAAGCACTTCCACTGTGGATGTGTTGAAGGTGAGAGATCCGCACTGGAACTCCATTCATTTGAATTGTCACGGCCATTTTATCGCCAACGACAGCAATCTTTGCCGTTCCAGCGGAGGCTCCGGCGACAGAAGAATTAAGTGTTGTGAGACTTGCACTATATACACCTTCGTCCTCTTGCTGCTGCTGCTGAGGAGCTTCCGAGCTACCGTCGCCCGTATCTCCAGCACAGGAAACCATGAGAGCTAGTGCTCCTACACTTAGGATAGTGGGAATCATTTTCTCGAGCCTTGATCTTTTCTTAATGCTCATCTTCTTAAACTCCTTGTTAAATGTGCGTATGCACTATTGAATGCGCAAGAAGGAGCAATATGGAGGCCAGAAGCCGATCACTTAATTTTGGTCAGTTGAGGATGCGTGAATTCTTTTGCGGGGAAATAAGGGAGAAGAGGAGACCCAAATATCTTAGGCCTCCGAGCTAAATTAAGGAGTCGCTCTGCCGAATTTATTAAGGATCATTTCAGACGCGGTACCGTTGGTAAATTGAAGTTTAAATCCAATGACTCTTTTCTCTTTGAGTGTGGGAAGGGCACGTATCTTTTTATCCGCGAGATACAAAGTCACTTTATCGATATCTGGAAGTCCCAAAATAAGGCTGATGAGGAATTTCTTCTTGAGCGAAATTTCGATCCGTTCCGTCGTTATTGATTCACCATTAAAGATCATTGAACTAGGACTACTGATGATGCTTTTGATTTTATAACCCGACGTGAGATCACCTTTACCTTGCGCAAGGTCAGCAAACATTCGAGTCTTTGAAATGAAATCCGTAATCGTTTCATTCAGGCCTAACGCCTGGGAGGTCAGATTGGTAATTTCTTTCAGCTCTTTTTTATCTGTCACAATTTGCTGATCAATTCCAAAAATTCCGAGGATGTTTCCGGACTTGTTATCCAAAACATACCAGTACGGGCGCGTAATCTTTTCGTCCTCAGAGGCCATGAGTATTGCCGTCTGATTATTCTCTAATTTCACTTCGCGGATGAAACTAAATCCCATGTCCGTTTGTTCATCCATACCCATTTCATCGGTAAATCTTTTCGAAATGGTTTGATTAATTTTAAATCCTAAGTAGGAAGGCGAAACCTCTCCCTTTGAAAGAAAGCTCATATCCGTAATGGCCACTTCTTTCCCAGGAAGAGCGATCTCCCACACGGTACTGACGTTTGTCATATTCATTGACGAGACAACTGATGGGATCCGTTTCATCATTTCTGCTTTAAAACTATGAATCGTCGCGAATGGATTTTGAGAAATTGTTTTTACGGCGTCCACGACATGGCGATCAAATTCTTCTTTGTTATCCGACTGCTCTCTGGTTTTCCAAAGCACCAGAGCGACCCGTTCACCGAGGTCATGTGATTCCATCTTAGGCGAGTAAGTTTTGAGCTGGCCCTTTCCGTCGACTAGGGAGGAAGCATCCCGAAGTGCTTTTCCTCTTAGCATGACGAGACCTACTTTCGGATTATTTAAGTGAAGGTTGGCAATGTAGTCAGCAAAACCTTCATTGAGCCCTGCGATCTCTGAGTTAATAGAATCAGGAAAAAGATGGTGGAAAAAGTAGTGCGAAGCTTCGTGAGAAATCACGGAAGCGTCATACCCGGAACGATTAATTTTTCCTTTGAGAGTATTGAATAAAAAATTGTTGCTCGCCGGAAGAAATGAAAGCGAAATGTCCGCGGGGTTAAAGAACGCGTTGTTTTTCATTCTACTGCTGGCAGTAGTATCTTTAATGGAGCGATTTGTGAGAACTTTAAGGTATTTCGAGGGACGAAAACTAAACCGTTCATCAACGAAATCAAAATAGCGTTTGAGCCAGAAATAAATATTCGCTTGTTCCAAACCGTCATTGTCACTAGCAAGAATCGAACTCCCATTAACTTTCACTGCATCTTTTTTCTTACATTCTTGATAACAAACCGTAAACATCTCCTCCTGAAGGAAATTCTTTGGAAAAATATTCGAATATGAAAGACCAGGATTATCGATTGTGGAACTCGTCAGAAGAGGTTTAGGAACTGAATCACCTTTCACGTCTTTCCAGATCGTTTCAACCTGCGCTTGATCATAGCTTCCGACATGGGGAAGGTCGATTTCCGCCTGGGCAGAGACACAAACAAAGATTGAGCTGAAGATAAGAGCGTTTGCGAGGTGTTTTTTCATAAACGTGATTTTGCCCCAGACTCGGATTCATTTCAGTTACGTTTGAAGCAAATACCTTCGGTGTCAAAAAAATAAACAGTCCTTTTCCACGGTTCCAGTTACAAGTGCCCTTTTCAAGGGGGTTATATGAATAAGCGCGGTGGAAAACGAAGCGGATCGGGGAGAAAGAGAGTTCATTCTCCAGGCGTGGCCCATCGAGTTCGTGAAATGCTTAATCGAAGAACTCCTCTTCATGTTAACTTTCGATACCGGACCATGATTAGGAATAAGGCAACGTTTCGTCTTTTGAAAAGGGCGATTATGAACGGTAGAAGAGCGGGACTAAGGATTATTCATTTTTCGTTTCAAAAGAATCACGTCCATCTCATTGTTGAAGCGGATTCGAATCAGAGTCTCACCAAAGGCATGAGATCGGTCACGGTGACGATGGCGAAGGGACTCAAACTGGGAAAAGTTCAGACTCAGCGCTATCATCTGCATGTTCTCAAATCACTTAAGGAAACAAGGAACGCCGTTCGCTACGTACTTTTGAACGAGCAGAAACATGAAAGGGGCGATTCTACCGCTGGAGAGTATAGTTCTCTTCTCACGTTAACGAATGCAGTCAAATTGATTGATGAGTACGTCGCCAGGACTAAGAAAAGAGTGAGGATTGTAACCCCAGAGAGATGGCTTCCCGATAAGGCAGGAAGTCACTTATTAAAACTAGCGTGTCGCTGAATCGGTTTTTTAATCACGACTTTTAGGAAAAAATGTTTTGAGTTTACTTTCGGGTAGCAAGAAACTCTTAAGTGATCTCAAGGTCCTCAAGATTAAGTTTTCGTAAGTTCGGAGAGAGGAGCGCAATGATTCCCACACTACACAGGCAAACGACTCCTCCTAGGACTGCGGCTGGAGCAGCACCGAGAAGTTTGGCGGCAACTCCCGATTCAAACTCCCCGAGCTCATTGGATGAACCGATGAAGATAGAATTAACGGCGGAGATTCGACCGCGCATGTTTTCCGGAGAAGACAATTGAACAAGAGCTGTGCGAACCAGCATGCTGATGCTGTCAAACGCTCCTGAAAAAGCGAGGGCGATAAGAGACAGCGAGAAATCTCGGCTGAGAGCGAAGACTAATATAGAAATACCAAAACCGGTCACTCCCGCAAAAAACCAGGGGCCGGCCTTCTTTTTAATATTCCACTTGATGAGGATGAAACTCATGATCGCAGCTCCAAACGCAGGTGCCGCGCGAAGGATTCCTAATCCCTTAGGACCGATGAGGAGGATCTCTGCCGCATAGATGGGAAGCAGAGCAGTCACTCCTCCGAAAAGAACGGAAACCATGTCTAAGGAAAGTGCTGGAAAGAGGATCGGGTGGCGAAAAACAAATTTCGCTCCCATGAGGAGTTCCTCTTTGATTGAGCGTGATTGATCGCGGTCTTTTTCTACGTGCGAGAGTTTAATCAGCATGGTGATCGTGAGCGTGGTGAGGAGGAGGAGGCACACGACCGCGGCCGTTCCGGACACACCAATAAATCCGTAAAGGATTCCTCCGAGTGCTGGACCAGAAATTCTTGAAATCTGCATCGCCCCTGACATCCAAGCCGATGATTTCGGAATAAGATTTCTCGGAATGAGTTTTGGCACCATGGAATACATCGCCGGCTGAGAAAATGAGCGCGCAAGACCCGACAGAAATGAAGACGCAAAAAGAAGAGTGACTTGGAGGTTGATAGAGAGATCAAACGACTTCATCTGAGAGAAGAGCATAAGAAGCCCAGAGCTCAAACTCACGAGTGCGACTCTTCGATAAACTTTTAAGGGATTTGAATGGTCAACGATGAAACCGGCTATGAGTGCCAGGGACAATGCAGGGATCGCTTCCACGAGACCAATGAGGCCCAGGTAAAGCGGATCGTGAGTCAGCTCGTACATTCGCCAGCCCAGAACAATCACTTGCATCTGAACGGCGAACGAAAAGAAAAACCGTGCGGCCATAAGGCGCTTAAAATCGATGGGCATTTAAAAAGTCTTCTTTTCTTTTAACCAGATCATACCTATCACAAACGTCATGAGTGCGATCGCGATCGGGTAATAAAGGCCCGCGTACATGTCGCCCGTTTTCGCGACGAAATATGTACCGATCAGGGGAACCATTCCTCCGAAAACGCCGTTCCCAATGTGATACGGAAGACTCATGGAAGTGTAGCGGATGTGAGTCGGAAAGAGTTCGACAAGGAAAGCAGCGATGGGACCATAAACCATCGTCACAAACATCACCTGGATCCAAACAAGGACCACCAGCATGGCCGGATTGTAATCATAATCCGATTCACCGAACTCACTTAAGTATCTGTGCCCGGAGTACGCGGTCATCGCTTTATAAATGGGAATCCATGAGAGAGCGGCGATTAAACAGCCCGTCATCATAATTTTTTTACGGCCGATTTTATCTGAGAGCCAGCCGAAGAAAATAAAAAACGGAGTCGCAAACACAAGTGCAATAGCGATGATCCAATTGGCATCAACGAATGGAACTTTGAGAACTGTCTGCAGATAGTAAAGGGCGTAGAACTGTCCCGTGTACCATACAACACCTTGACCGGCGGTGGCCCCTAAAAGAGCGATGATGACGAGTCGGCGGTTTTCTGGTTCAAGAAATGAATCACGCAGAGGGGATTTCGATGCTTTTCCACTCGCCTTCATTTCCTGGAAAACTGGCGACTCATGAAGTTTTCTTCGGATGAAAACGGAAATGATGACGAGAATAATGGAAAGAAGGAAAGGAACGCGCCAGCCGATGTCTGCGAATAGTTCTTCACCCATAAGAGTCCGGCAGGCAAGAATGACTCCGAGAGAGACAAAGAGTCCGAGAGTCGCTGTGGTCTGGATAAATGACGTATAAAACCCTCGCTTTCCTACGGGAGAATGTTCAGCGACATAGGTAGCGGCACCGCCGTATTCTCCGCCGAGTGCGAGTCCCTGGAGGAGACGAAGGAGGAGAAGGAGAATGGGGGCAAAAATTCCGATGTCACTGTAGTCGGGAAGAAGTCCGATCAGGGTCGTAGAAACTCCCATGATGAGAAGAGTGACGAGGAAGGTATATTTTCTCCCAACGATGTCTCCGATCCGTCCAAAGACGAGAGCACCAAAAGGCCTGACAATAAATCCAGTCGCAAAAGTGGCAAGTGTGAGGAGGAGATTGACGACTTCATCTCCAGGGGGGAAGAAGCGCTGAGAAATAATCGTAGCAAGTGAACCAAAGATGTAGAAATCGTACCATTCAATCAGCGTTCCAGCTGACGAGGCACCGATGACAGTCCAGATGCTGTTTCTTTGTGTAGTCATGTGTTCCTCACAATGTGTTTCATAAAATTATGAGAAAAAACTTAAGGAAAGACTACCTTATAATTCGTCTGAAAAAAGCGGACAACGAAGAGAGAACTTTTGACGAGATAAAAAGTATGACAAGATGTCTCGATGGGCACACTTCTTGACACTGAACGATTACTCCTTAGGCAATGGAAAGAGAAAGACCGCTCTGAGTTCACTCGCATGAATGCCAACCCACAGGTCATGGAATTCTTTCCTTCGCTTTGGTCTTCGGAA
Source organism: Bacteriovoracaceae bacterium (assembly GCA_947440875.1). Taxonomy (GTDB): domain Bacteria; phylum Bdellovibrionota; class Bacteriovoracia; order Bacteriovoracales; family Bacteriovoracaceae; genus Peredibacter. Next base: position 3,799 of record CANETG010000002.1, on the reverse strand, counting down.
GAGAGTAACGCCGTGTTCGATAAGCTCACTGAGAGAGTGCTCACTCTGGGCTGGGGCCTCTGGGCGCTCGAGGAAAAAGCGAGTGGCCTTTTTATCGGTTTTACTGGTCTCAATGTGCCAAATTTTGAAGCCGCTTTTTTACCCGCTGTAGAAATTGGCTGGCGTCTTCTTCCCGAATTCTGGAACCGGGGATTTGCCACAGAGGCTGCGCTTAAATCTCTTGAGTTCGGCCTTGAGACATTGGATCTTGAAGAAATCGTCTCATTTACTGCTGTAGGAAATGTGAAGTCCCAAAGGGTCATGGAAAAGATCGGGATGAAGAGATCTCAGCATAAAGATTTTCTTCATCCCAAAGTACCGGATGGACATGTCCTGAAGCCGCACGTCGTGTACGAAATTAAGAACCCGAAGATCATGAAATAAAAGGATCCGCCGGAGTGGACCCGTAAAATTATTCTGTCTCGTCATCCCCGTAGGTGCCACCACTTGTTTCACCGCCAGAAGTTGAACCACCAGTAGTTGTCTCGGTTGTTGTTTCTCCAACGCCTCCACTCGTAGAAACATCGCCTGATGTTCTCGAATCGTTCTCAGCATCGTTTGTTGTACCAGTTGATCCGCCAGAAGTTTCACTAGGCCGATGAGCACCATCGACCGGAATATTGGCCCCATCATCAACGCCAGATGAGCCGCCGACAGATTCACCCTCCGCTGGTCCAAGCGACGGATCGTCCTCGATTTCACCTGGTACTTCATCTATTTTTTTAATTATCCCGCAAGCAACGGGGATCGTTTGAAAATTTCTCAGCCTTCCTCTTGTTGCTACCGAATCGGGAAGATTGGCAGTCTCAGGAGCACCATGAATGATCACCACACGACCATCCAGATTCAGATCGCCATTTTCACCGAGTTTTGCGAATTCATTTTCTTCATTCAGATCTGGTTCTCGGAGATCAGAAATAAATCGCTCATACGAAGTCGCGCGTTCCCAGTGATAGTAACCGTACATATCTCCCGCAGGCCAAATCGATGATCCGCGCTCCTGCGATGAGATGTCTGCATCAAGCGGGAAAAGAATTTTACCGACGTGAGCAAAACCTTCAACGGCATCTACGTATCCGTCTCCGTTGGTATCGTTAGCCGCTGTCGGACAGGATGTTCCGACGTGCACTCTTTGCTGATGAACGGTATGGGGTGCTCCACCGTTGAATCTCGCGTAGGCAATGAGGCGGCCTCCTTCTTTACTGATCGAAACGTTTCCAGATATCGGGCCTCCAACGCCGTTATTTAAAGTTGTGATCGTCGCAACATAAGTTCCTTCTGCTTCTGATTCGAGTAGTCTCGGAGAAGAATCAACTCTTTGCTGACTCGTTTTCCCTTGATCACCACAAGAAATGAGTTGAACGAAGATCCCCATGAGGAACACAGGAGTAAAAATCCGAATAAACTTTTTCATACACTCTCCTTAAAATCCTTTTATGGATAAATATCGAAGGCTTCTCCGTACGCTTGTCTGACTTGAGTCTCATTCCAGGAAGTGAGGACACTTCCATATTTCTCAAGAAACTCGAGGTCTACGGGCTGATAGTAATACATCGGTGACTTCATGTAGAAGCACGATCCTGCCTCTGGGAAATTTGCGTGGTCTGAATATTTGTGAACCGTCGGACATTTGAAATCGTCGCGCAAGAAGAGATTCCCCCATTTCTGAATAGGAAGTGGTTGGGATGAGTATTTTCTGTCCATGACTCTTTCTTTAATCTGACCATCAACGATCATGTTGATCATAGGAGAAACGTGGAACCACCATTCAAAGTTGTATCTCCTGATGTATTTTCTCGTGAAAAAGATCCACATTTTTTTGGAGTACACGTTTTCTTTCACGCGCCATTCGTAGGACCAAATATGCGCGCGATTAAAACACTGAGTTTCTTCTTTGGAAGCGTGTCTTCCACGGCGGAAAACTTCTTTGGCCCTTTCCAAAGTAAGAACACTGGCATTGTATCCCTCCATCGGGTCTGGACTGAAAAGCTGAGGGTCTTTTTGAAGTACGACTTGGTTGTTAGGAATCACCTCATCAACCGTCTCCGCTGAAAGAAGATCTCGCTCATCTGAAAGCTCGACTGCTAACCAATCTTTTTTCTTCAAAGAAAGATTCAGCTGATTGAGCAGACGGGTATCATTGACGTTTAATTTAGCGACCTGACCAGAGGTCAAAAACACCAACGTAACATCCGCGATGCTTTCACCGTGATCGATGTCATGAATTTGAGTGATATGAGTTGCTGCCCAAAGGGGAATTGTCAACGAGGCCAAAATTCCGAGCAAGAATCGCATAAAACCTCCTGTGTTTTATAAAATCAGCTGGCGCCAATATTGACTAAAAAAGTGCATCTCTGTCACCAAAAGCATGGCCAAAGGAATTATTCAGAACGAGTCAAATTGCGTTGACCTTGACCAGCGACAACCAAAAATTGGCAAAACATCTCGTTGCCGTGGATTATTCAGGCTTCCTGTTCGACGCTAAAGCGTTTGATAAAGTGATGGATGCTCTTTTTTGTCGTAAGTTAAACTCAATTCATCATCAAGAAATGAGTGACAAAAATGCGTTTGCTATTTGTTCTGGACTCTTGATTTGTTTCCCGTCAGAATCTCGCCATTGGAGTTCCACTCTGGGGGTCACATGCAGGATCAATTGAATATTCAGAATAGTATGCAAAAACAGGATGATGAATTCACCGAAATGCTCCTTTCCACTCGTCGAAGAAAGAAAGTCATGGTGATCGATGACGATCTTGATCATCGACTCATCGTCGCCGAGATTCTCGTGAACGCTGGCTACACCGTGATGACGGCCAAAGATGGTGAAGTCGGACTCAACACTCTTATTCATAATGCGGATAAGCCGGATCTCATCATTTTAGATTTAATGATGCCGGAAAAAGACGGTTTAGCATTTCGAAAAGAACAGCGCACTGTCGACTCAATTGCTCATATTCCCGTCGTTTTTCTCTCCGGCCAAGGGTTAGTGGAAGGGGAAACTTGTCTCATGAAACCGATCGACGAAAGAGTCGTTCTTAAAACCGTTGAAGAGGTGATGCTTGGAAAATAAGGCTGAATCCGATAGATGGGGTATGAATCGTTTCGGCGAAGAAAACATTCGACCAGATATTTTTGAAGAAAGATCAGGCATGCGCCATCCCTTACTAGGTGAACTTGAGCACTCAGTGGAATGGTCATCTGATCCTCGGTCTGAGGCTTCCCATGAAAAACATCATTCCCGCGTTGATGAGCTCTTAGAGGAGGCGATCATAAAGTGCTTTTTAGACAATGCAACTTTTGATTCAAGCCAGATTCGTGTCACGGTCATTGAGGGTGTTGTGACTCTTCAAGGTCGCGTTCGCCACGCGAAAGATCTTAATTTAGTAGAAGTGCTCACGCGCGATGTGGATGGAGTTCAACACATCGATAATCTATTGTCACAATAGTCGAGAAGAGCGAAAATTTCGACATGAAGAATAAAGCGGTGTTCCTTGATCGTGACGGGGTCATTAACCTCACAGTGTTTAAAATGGGGAAGCCCCGTGCACCTTATACGCTCGAAGAGTTTTCTTTTTGCCCTGGAGTGGAAGAAGCGGTTCACCTTCTCAAAAAGAAGGGCTTTGTCTTAGTCGTCGTGACCAATCAACCGGACGTTGCTCGGGGTTGGGTGTCTCGGGACGCAGTTGATCTCGTCAATAATCATGTCTCAAAAAAATTAAAACTGCCTGATATACGATCTTGCTTTCACACAGACAGCGAC
>CANETG010000001.1 GCA_947440875.1 Bacteriovoracaceae bacterium | reverse complement strand
GACGATTGGACCACAAATTTATCGACTCATGATCACATTCGGATTTATGGATATCCAAAATGTGAGTGAGCAGCTTCAGAATATTCAGCTCGATGATCACACCTCACTCACGACAAAAAACGCAACTTTCTTCCTCGGCCGCGAACATCTTATTGCGACTGCTGGAAATGGTGGAATGGCCCTCTGGCGGGAGAGTCTTTTTGCTTTGATGTCACGAAACGCCCAAACTGCGGCAGCGTTTTATCACCTTCCGAAAGAGCGTGTTGTGGAAGTGGGATCGATTGTCGAACTTTAGACAACGAGTTTCAAAGGGCCAAATCTAAGTTTAAGTTCTCAATCCCCGCATAAATCAGTACGCTTTTATTCATGAACAAACACATCGCTCTTGTTCGGGGGCTTAACCTCACGGACGCTCTTGCCATCGTTATCGGAACTATCATCGGTACCGGAATATTTCTGAAAACAGGAACGATGACTCAGCTTCTGGGTCACCCCTATTGGGTCATGGCCGCTTGGGTTGTGGGCGGACTTTTATCGATCACGGGAGCACTTGCTTACGCGGAACTTGGAAGCATGATGCCTGAGGCCGGCGGAGAATATGTTTATCTTCGCGAAGGCTGGGATGATCTCACGGCCTTTCTCTACGGTTGGATGCGCTTCTGGATTGCTTCACCGGGCTCTATTGCTGCTTACGCCGTTGGGGCGATGACTTTCATGAGTGGAATATTGGACCTCTCAATGGTGGGTGGAAGAACCGGAGCAGCACTGATAGCAATTGCGTTTTTCTCGCTCATCAACTGCTTAAGTGTTGCCTTCGGTGGAAAATTGAATTCCATCATGACAGCAATTAAAATTCTCACTCTCGTCGTCATTGCCGGAGGAATTTTATTCTTCGGTGAGGCGGGAAGTTTTGTAAACGTATCAACTCCAGCTCCAGAGTACACGGGATTTGCAGGCTGGTCAGCGTTCGGCACAGCACTCCTCGGTGCCCTGTGGGCGTATGATGGCTGGAATAATCTTTCGATGGTCGCCGGAGAAATTAAAGATCCCAAAAAAAATGTCCCGCTGTCACTGATCCTTGGAATTCTGATTATCCTTGCCCTCTACGTCGTTGTGAATGTCGCATTTTTTTACGCGCTCCCGATTGGGGAAGTTCTCACGTCCAATTCTTCGAATTTCCCGGATGCTTTACCAGTGGGAACAAAAGCGGCGATGAGTTTTCTTGGGAGCTCTGGAGTTGTCATTCTTTCGTCTGCGTTTGTTTTCTCGTCTCTCGGAGCACTCAACGGTTCAATTCTCACCAACGCGCGAGTCCCCTATGCGATGGCAAAAGATGGACTCTTTTTTAAGCAACTCGCCAGTGTCGGGGCCAGAAGTCACGTGCCTGTTGTTTCGATTGCGGTTCAGGCCGCAGTCTCGATGATTCTTGCGCTGTCCGGAAGTTTTGATCAGCTCACGGATTACGTAGTTTTTGCGTCGTGGATTTTCTACGCGATGGTCACGGCATCAGTCTTTAGACTTCGGAAAAAACTTCCGGATGCTCCGAGAGAATACAAAGCTCTTGGGTATCCGTTTCTTCCCGCCATTTTTGTGATTATCGGAGTTTTACTTCTCATCAACACCATCATCACGAGTCCCAAATCGACTGCTATTGGACTGGGTCTGATCCTTTTGGGAGTGCCCGTGTTCTACTGGTTTAAAAAAACGAGAGACGCTACTCTTTCAACTTAGCTGCGATGGAGAAATCCGAAGCACCGGCCGCGCGAGCGATGTCGATGATTTCAATGGTTCTCGTCAGAGAAAGATCCCCGTCACCTTCAAGCACAACGGTTTTTGATTTTTTCTTAGCGATCTCGGGCCCAAGAAGTGCCTTGAGCTCATCTTTTGTGACTCGTTTTCCAGCAAAACTGATCTCACCTGCTGCAGACACAGAAATGGTGACATTGCCCTCGCCTACGCCCCCCACACTTGCCGCTTCAGGGAGATTGACCTCCAGACCTGATTCAACCGCTGCTGATGAACTCACCATAAAAATAATGAGAAGAACGAGCATGATATCAATGAGCGGAGTCATGTTGATGTCGGAAACAATCTCGTCTTGTCCGTAATTATTTTGTATGGCCATGAGATCCTCCTGAAGTGAGGTGGTCGATGAGTTCTTCACCACGGATGCGGAAATCCTGCGCACCTTTATTCACGCGCGAGATCAGGTAATTATAAAAAAGAAGCGCCACAACGGCGACGATGATCCCTGCGGCCGTTGCCACAAGAGATTCTGAAATCCCAGCAGCGACGACAGAGAATCCCGTTTTACCAGAAACACCAATCGCCTCAAACGATCCCATGATCCCGACAACAGTTCCGAAGAGTCCAATGAAGGGTGCCGATGAGGCTATAGATCCCAAAACCCAGAGCCATTCTTTCAGTTCAGCGATCGACTCTGCTTGACGTCTACCTACTCTTTCAGAAAGAAGTTGTTTGTCATTTGATGCCCTTAAAACTTCAAGAGTTTTTAAGATGTGCATGTTACTCGCCGCACTCGAATTCTTTAAAAGTTCAGGTCCCATGTTTTTCAGATCCTTCATGAAAGAACGAATCTCAAAGAGCTTGTAAACGCCAACGGACCAGGCGAGAACTGAGAAAATGAAAAGCGGATACATAATGAATCCGCCCTTACGAAATAATTCGAGTGTGTTCATTGAACAATCCTTGAAGTTGAAATGAAATTATTTGGTGACGAAACCATATAGACCGCAGTGCTAATATTCACCCATAAGAGCGAACATCAGACCGCGGATGACTGCATTCCGTCAAGATTAAAGAGAGCGAGGATAGAGATTAAGTGGTTGTTTTACTTCGACTGTTCCCCCACCTTTTGGTGATGGAAATTGGATGCCCCGGAGGACTCCTGCCATGCAGGATTTGACCGAAGATGTGATGTGTGACGGGCCGTTTACATTGGCCGAAGAGACACTGCCACTTCCGTTAATTTTAAAGATGAGCTGAAGAACACCAGTTGCCGCACTCGTTTTATTATCGAGCTCTTTTTGATAACAATAACGGAATTCCGCTAAGTGCTCGAGAAGGATTCTTCTAATTACGTCAGGATCCATCGATCCAAGAATGACTGTGTCTTCTGGCTCACCGGATAAAAGAATGGTTCCCTTAATCCCGAGACCTTCGGCACCTTTACTCGAATCAATTTTTCCGACTGTTGCCCCAGTGAGACTCCCTACGTTGGTGAGAATTTTTGCCTTCTCCAGAGTTCCTGTTCTTGTTCCAGTGATTGTTCCGTCGCCAATCCCAAGACCAGACCCGCTAGAAATTCCGCCTGTGTTACCAGCGCCTGCTCCACCACCATCCGCAGCATTTTTTACCTTGAACCGGTTCCCGAGAGGTGCTGTCCCGGTGAGACTTTTGATCGCAAAATCTGCACCTTGGTAAGTGTCCCCAGACCCACCGGGATCTTTAGTCTTGAACTTATCACCCAGGGAGCCTGAACCAATATTGGTTGATTTCAATTTCTGAAAATCAGTTCCTGGTTTGTACTTACTAAAATCTTTTGAAAGCGGATCGCCTTTCTGAACGTCTTGGACAATCTTTTTCTTTGGATCTCCGAGGTCTTTGGCCTTCGGAACAATTTTCTGAGTCCCGACGTTGAGTTTTTCTTTCGGCTTTTCTTTAAGGACTTCGGATTTTTTCACGACTTCCTGTTTGGCCACGATAGGGACTTTAATTTTCTTCACTTCTTCCGGCGAGATTAGCTGAACTTCAATGGCGTCAGTTCTAGGAACAATTCTTACGGGCTCATACTCGATTTTCACAATCATCAGCACGGCGTGCATGATGATGGCAAAAACAAGTGCTCGCTTATTGTAAAGTTGGTCCACTTCCACCATTTGAAAGTTCATTTGATATTCTCGCTCTTAAGTTTTGCAGCAATAGAGAAAGTTTTCGCACCCGCCATCTTCGCCACGTCCATGACGGCCATGGTTTCAGAGAGCTGAGACTCGCCGTCACCTTCTAGGATAACTGACTCGGTTTTCAAATCTTTCAGTGCCTGGGCGATTTTCTCTCTCAAGGCTTCCGGCGGAGTAATTTCGCCTTTGACTGCGACCTGGCCTTCTTTATTGAGACTGATCACAAGGATCTCATCGGTCTTATCAGACACAGCATTGACTTCAGGAAGATTCACATCAAGTCCCGATTCAATCGCGGCCGATGAACTCACCATAAAGATAATGAGGAGCACCAGCATGATATCGATCAGTGGAGTCATGTTAATTTCGGCGTTGATGTCTTCATCACCGCCGTTACCGGTTTTCATCGACATAAATTACTTCCTTTTCGAAAGAAAGATGAGCTCAGCAGTATCTTCAACACGGTTCCTAAAATCCGCAGCGATCTGTGCTACGCGAGTCTGAAAATAGTTGTAAAAAATAACGGCAATGACGGCCACGATGATTCCCGCCGCAGTGGCGATGAGAGCTTCTGAAATACCCGTCGCCACAACTGTGAATCCGCTTTTCCCTGATTCACCGATGGATTTAAATGATTCCATGATCCCGAGAACGGTTCCGAAGAGACCGACGAACGGTGCCGAAGAACCAATCGTTCCTAGAATCCAGAGATTTCTTCTGAGAACAGCAGTCGTTTCTGTAAGTCTGCGATTAAGGCGGTCATCCATGGAAGATTTTGAATCATAGAATTCTTCAGTCAAAACTTCGAGCGGGCGTCTGATCGGAAGCGAAGCTCCTTTGACGATGTACTTAAAATCGTCAGCTTTTTTTGATTGAAGCGATTGCTGAATGTCTTGATCCATCTTGAGATACTGCTTGGTGAAAGTACCTAGAAAAAGGAACTTCTGAATCGCGACCACCCAGATAGCGACTGAGAAAACCAGTAGCGGATACATAATGAATCCACCATCGCGAAAAACTTCCATCAAGTTCATGAGATCTCCTTAAAGATATAAGATAAGTGTCTGATTAAATATTGTGCTGAGTTTGGATGAGAGAAATGAGTCGTGACAGGCCCCAAGGCCACAAGAAAAGAACATGGGAGAACTAACTTCCTGTCAGTCATGCTCCAATTTTATCACCAATTTAGTTTTTGGAAGAAATTTTTAATGTTCGCCGAGGTAAATCTTCTTTACTTCATCATTGTTGAGAAGATCAGACCCCTTTCCTTCCAGAGAGATTTTGCCCGTTTCGAGAACGTAGGCATAATGAGAAATCTTAAGTGCTTGCTTAGCATTTTGCTCAACCAGAAGAACAGTCACCTGTTTGTCCTTATTGATTCGAACGATGATATCAAATATGAGCTTAACGACCTGAGGAGCAAGTCCTAAGGAAGGCTCATCCAAAAGAAGAAGTTCTGGCTCCCCAATCAGTGCTCTGGCGATGGCAAGCATCTGCTGCTCACCACCTGAAAGAGTGCCGGCCATCTGGCCGATGCGCTCCTTGAGTCTTGGGAAAAGTGTGAATCCTTCTTCCAGATTTTTAGCGAAGTGAACTTTCGCTGAATGCCGACCAACAATTCCCAATTGAAGATTTTCCATGACCGTAAGATTGGGGAAAATCCCACGACCCTCCGGAGCATGAATGAGACCCTGACCGACGAGTTTAAAAGATTCCATGCCCGCGGTTGGTTGACCATTAAAGACAACTGTTCCCTTGCCTGAAATGGCGCCCGAAATCGCCTTGAGAGTGGTCGTCTTACCGGCACCGTTGGCACCGATGAGAGAAACAATTTGCCCCTTCGGGACTTTGAATGAAACACCCTTGAGTGCTTGAACGTTACCGTAATTGACCTGAAGACCTTCAACAACGAGAGTATCCATTATTCATCCACTCCAAGATAAGCTTCAATGACTCGCTTATCATTTTGAACAACATCGGCAGGACCTTCGCAAACGAGCTGGCCCTGAACGAGAACATAAATTTTTTCACAGATTTTCATCACCAGACCCATGTCGTGCTCAATTAAGAGAACTGTGATGTTTCTGTCTTTCTGGATTTTCCGAATGAGATCCGTGAGCTCGCGCGTTTCAGTGGGATTAAGACCCGCCGCCGGTTCATCTAAAAGAAGAAGTTTGGGACTAAGACCAAGTGCGCGGGCGATTTCGAGTTTTCTTTGTTTACCGTAAGGAAGGCCCCCAGCTGGAACTGCGGCGAGATCATCAATTCCCATGACTTTTAAAAGTTCCAAGGATTTTATTTTCACTTCTTCTTCTTCAGCGTGAAATTTTCCAGTTTCAAAAACCATATCTGTGATCGAAGAATTTGAAGATGAGTAAAATGCTGACATGACGTTCTCAAGCACCGTGAGTTCTTTAAAAAGACGAATGTTTTGAAAGGTTCTTCCGATACCTTTCTGAGCGATCTCGAAAGGTTTTTTGCCAACTAGACTTTCATCAGAGAGCCTCACGTCTCCACGAGTCGGAGGATAGATTCCGGTGAGAACGTTAAAGATCGTCGACTTCCCAGCACCGTTGGGGCCGATGAGTCCGTATAAAATTCCTGGCTCGAGCTTCATGGAAACGTTTTGGCACGCTTTCACACCCCCGAACTCGAGACTCATATTATCTATTTCGAGGAAAGCCACTTCCACTCCCTATTTCCCATGAGTCCTTGCGGACGAAGGATCATGATGAGAATCATCGTTAACGCGTAAATAATCATCCGGAGATCAATGCCCGTAATATCCTGGACCTTACGAAGTGCTTCCGGAAGAACGGTAAGAATTCCTGCGCCGAGAATTGCTCCCGATAAAGATCCGAGTCCACCGATCACGTTCATCGCAATCACTTCAAAGCTCTTCACGAACGTAAATGTTTGCGTGGAAAGATACCCCTCAGAGTGAGCAAAAAATGATCCCGCAACGCCAGCGATGAAGCTTGAGATCACGAATGCTTTGACTTTAATCGCGAGGGGATTAATCCCCATCATGTTCGCGGCCATTTCGTTTTCTTTGATCGCAAGCATCGCGCGCCCGAGGCGACCATCGCGAATTCTCTTAATGAAAAGAATAACAATCACAGCAAGAAGAAGGACTGAACCGAGATTGGTGTACTGAGGAATGTCAGTCATCCCGCGAGCACCACCAACGGCATCAATATTAAGAAGCATGATTCTGATGATCTCTGAAAATCCGAGCGTCACCATCCCGAGATAATCTCCATTCAAACGCAGAGATGAGACACCAATTAAAAATCCGATAAGGGCCGCGATCGTACCGGCGCAAAGTGAGCCCACAATCATCTGAACAAAAAATGGTGCCGTGGGAAGCATGAACGTCACAATACTCGCTGACGTATACGCACCGATGGCCATGAAGCCAGCGTGTCCCATGGTGAAAAGACCAGTAAATCCATTCAGCAGGGCAAGAGAAACAGAAAGAACAATATTAATCCCGAGGATAACAAGAACGGCGTAGTAGTAAGGAGAAATGAGACCCTGCCAACGAGTTGGCTTTGCGTACATGAGAAGACTCATATCAAACGCGAATCCACCCATGACAAAATTCAGTGCCAAGGCCGCCACGACGAAAAGAAGAATGATCAGAATCGTTTTATTAAACTTCATTCTACACCTTCTCAATTTTCTTAGAGCCAAGAAGCCCACCGGGTCTCAGAAGAAGAACGAGGATGAGAATCACAAACGCCAGAGCATCACGGTAAGTCGAGCTGATGTAACCAGCAACGTACGTTTCCGAAAGACCTAGGAGGACTGCACCGATCACGGCACCAGTAATGTTTCCGATGCCACCAAGGACCGCAGCGATGAAGGCTTTAAGTCCCGGAAGAAGTCCCAGGAGAGGATCGATCTTAGGATAAGCGATTCCATAAAGAACTCCTGCAGCCCCCGCCAGAGCAGAACCAATGATGAACGTGATGAAGATCACTTTATTTACGTTGATTCCGATCACGTTGGCGGTTTCAAGTGAGTGCGAAATCGCACGCATCGAACGCCCGAACTGAGTTTTGAAAACCAGATACTGGAGAATCACCATGAGCACAAAACTCAAAATGAAAATAGTAATCTGATTTGTATCAAGGAAAATATCTCCGCCTAAATCAATATTTTGGCGCGGAAGGATCGTCGGAAAGAACTGCGGAGAAGCGCCGAAAATAAGCTGACCACCGTATTGAAGAAGTAAGCTCACTCCAATGGCAGTGATGAGAATATTAATCCGCGGCGCCTTCCGAAGAGGTCGATACGCGAATTTTTCAATAATCACCCCAAGAACAGCACTCCCGATCATGGCGGCCAGTAAAACCATCAGTGTCACACCGATAGAGGGTTCTGTTCCGGCCGGGAGAGCGTAGCGAGAGAAGTAAAGACCTGAGAAGGCCCCAATCATGAAGATTTCACCGTGGGCAAAGTTAATCAACTGAAGAACACCAAACACCATGGTGTAACCCAGAGCTACGAGTGCGTAGATACTTCCCAAAGCGAGACCATTAATCGTGTGCTGAATGAAATCGTTCAAGTGGAATGCCTCTTATGGATTGATCGTTTCTTTAAACTTGAACTTACCGTCTACGACTTGAAGCACCACTGCTGATTTCACGGCATCGCGATTTTCATTCAGAGTGATCACGCCAGTAACTCCAGGAAAGTTTTTAGTCGCCGCGATGGCATCGCGAAGTTTCGGTCCTTCAACAGATCCAGCGCGCTTTATAGAATCAAAAAGAACTTGTGCTGAATCATATGAAAGTGCCGCGAGTGAATCAGGAACTGTGCCGAAACGAGCTTTATAATTTTTAATAAAGTTTTGAACTTCTGGGCGTGGGTCTTCAACTGTGTAGTGATTTGAGAAGTAATTCCCTTCAACCGCTTCGCCACCAATTTCTTTAAGCACTGTAGAATCCCAACCGTCTCCACCCATGAGAGGGATTTTCACGCCGAGTTCACGCGCCTGGCGGGCGATCAAACCGACTTCAGTGTAATAGCCAGGAACGTACATGAACTCTGGCTGTTTCGATTTGAGGTTCGTGAGCTGAGCTTTGAAATCGGAATCGCCAGCAGCGTATTTCTCATCACCAACAATAGTTCCGCCTAGAGAAACGAATTTATTCTCAAAAAACTTCGACAGACCCATTGAGTAATCAGATTTCGAATCACGAAAGATCGCCGCTTTTCTCAGTCCCAAAGTGTTGTAAGCGAATTTTGCAATCACTTCACCTTGAAACGGATCGATGAAACAAACGCGAAAAATGTAATCACCTTTTTGAGTGACCATTGGGTTGGTCGATGAAGGAGAAATCATCGGGACTTTATTCTGCTGCGCAACTGGAGCTCCGGCGAGTGATCTTGTTGAGGCCACTTCACCGAGAACAGCAACGACGTTATCCACGTTGATGAGTTTTTCTACGGAGAGACGAGCTTCTTCCGGTTTCCCTTGGTTGTCGTAAGCTTTAAGCTCAACCTGCTTACCGAGAACACCACCGTTTTTGTTCAACTCTTCCATGGCGAGAATAATCCCGTCACGAGTTGAAACTCCGAAAGTCGCCTCAGTTCCTGTCAGAGAGCCGAAGTTACCAATAACGATTTTATCCGCCCCCCCTTTATTACAGCTAGCTGCAATAAGGACAGAGAGGACAAGTGAAAGATTCAACATCCATTTCAAGCGAAGCTCCTTGGAAAATACTGAAAACCAATATCCGACAAGTGTATTTTCTAAAGTGGAATTTGTTAATGAGAAAATGGCCAAACTATCAAAATCTCTGACTGATGAAGAGAAGTTCATCCGCTAACGCAAAGCTTCTCAGATAAAGAAAAAGTATCGAGGTATTGAATCTCATGCTTCATGCCCTCATTATCCTGTTCACTCTTACATCTCGAGAACTCATTCATCGAGATTGAGTGCAAAACGTCACCAGTTGAACGATCCATAGCTGGGTTCAAGAGAAGGATTTATGAACAGGCTCAATTATGTTTTTTGGGGAAAAGGTTTTCACTCAATGAGAGTGAGAAGGCCGCAGCAAACGGCCTTCTCATCGAGCTAGAAATTAAAATTCGGAGTCAATGGAATCGGAGTGACAACGTTTTTATTCACTTGAGATTGACTCGAGACCATGTCACGAACCATGGTTCTCGAGCGGCTGATCGCCTCACCTACTGACATTGTCTTAGTGAGTTCAGCTGCAGTTCTGGCGCGCTCAGGATTCACGATTCCTCCGGCCATGACTTTCTCAGCAAGAAACGCCTTGAGATCAACAGTTCCCATGAGAATTTTTCTGACTTCAAGAGGAGAAAGAGCAGGGTTCGAATCTTTCACCACACCAGCAACGTTAGCGACGTACGGAGCGGCCTGGCTAGTGCCGGAAACTTTGAGGTAATTTCCCGCGCCTGGAATAGCCGAATCGATCAGCATTCCGGGAGCGGCGATATCAACCATCTTTGTTCCGAAGTTTGAGAACGGTGCGAAGAATTCATTCTTATAAGTGGCACCCACAGTGATGACGTTATCCGCTTTGATGTTCGCCGGACTTGTGCCGAACTCATCGTTTGATAGACCGTCGTTACCAGCGGCAAAAACGAAAAGTGTTGAGGGCGCAGAACCCACGAAACCCTGTCCGTGTTTCACGAGGGCAGAAATAAAGAGGCCTGCGGCTTTTTTTGATTCATCGGCGTCGGGCTTCTTTAAGAAAAGAATTCTGAACGCAGTATCTGTGATGAGCTTCACTTGATTGAAACCAGTTCCGAATGAACCGTTGGCAACGTCGGCTTGATGGAAAGCAATCATGCGAGCGATGTCCGTTAACTGAGTCATCTGAGCGACAGCGAGTTGATCAAAGAGACCTGCGAGAATTTCCCAGCGGTCTGCGACTTCAACTGACTTCATTCCACGCAGACGATCCATGAATGGTTTAATCTCTGTCGGGATGAGTTTTATTCCCATTGCCTGAGATTTTGAATCACGGATGGTGATCCCCGCGACGTGAGTGCCGTGAACGAAGTTACCAAATTTCCCCATTTCCTTGGCGAAATTGGCATCAGTGGCTTTGGCTTTCATCCACGCAATTTCTTCTTCAGTGGCCTGACCGAGGAAACGCTTGCCCTGAATATCAAAATACTTTGAGCAGTCCCCAGAGAAAGTTCCGAGGTAGCTGTAGTCAATGATTTGCCCATTTTGTTCAGCAAAGTTCCAACCGTGAACATCATCTTGGTATCCATTGCCGTCGTTATCACGACGATCGAAAACTTCGTTGATGTTGGTCCAGAGATTAGGCACGATCATTTCGTGCTTGTAATCTAAGCCGGAATCAATGACGGCGATGGTGGCTGCGTTGACTGAAAAAGCGGACGCAAGTATAGCGAGTGAAATCCATTTCATGAGAGGCTCCTTATCCATAAGGATCGTTAGTTAGGAAAATTGTCCCGCTTCCCTTAACTGCCTGACAACGAAAAAGGCCCTCCGGAGAGGGCCTTGTAAGAAGCTGTTTGATTTTGCCGATTAAAGGTCCTGAAGTGCTTTAATGTGGGTGATGTAAGTCACATCTTCGCCGCGACAACCATCAGCTGCGCACTTGTTCGAAACCATGCATCCACGAGGTGATTGAACATAGTCATTCTCACCACGAACGAGGATTCCTTCGACTTCCCCTGTTTTGTAGTTAAAAACAGCTGAACCAGAGTTCCCACCGTACGTGTCGAGGTTAGCAGTGAAGTACTTGGTTGAGCGGGAACGAACCTTCGCTCCATCAGCAATCTTCGTCGGTAGCCCTGATGGGTGACCAATCACAACAATACTTTCGCCAACAGTGATATTGCCTGAGCGGCGAAAAGACAGTGGACGACGATCCGAAACTTTACGGTCAAGTTCAATGACGGCGTAATCGTCTTTTGTCAAATTATCAAGTGAGCGAGCGATGATGCGTGAACAAGAATACACATTCTTGGTAGCGACTTTCATCGAGTTTTGCTTCTCAGAATCCATCTTGTAGTCGAAAACCCATTTGGAACCAGCGCAATCTTCCACTGACTTAATGCAGTGACCAGCCGTTACGAGAACATTCTCAGAGACAAGAAAGCCTGAGCAATTAGCGGCAGTCATTTGCGAAGAAAAACGCTCCTCTTGGCAAATTCCGCGAGATTCAAGAGTCGCACCAGTGATCGTTGTTTCGCCATTTGCGTTTGAAAGCTTTGAGTTGGGAATCATTCCCGCTGTCGATTTTGAAAGCTCAACGAGAGCTGAATCTGTACTTTCATAAACATCCTTGCGGTTATCATCACCGTAAATGACATCCATCCCTGGGACTGATCCAAAGACCTGAGCAGACAGACAAATAAGAGAAATGAACGCGAACGATTTCATGGGGAATTCCTTTTCCAATCAAATTGGGTGCCCTCGAACGAGGTATGATTGAATAAAAATGGACAATATTAGTAAAGAAAAAGTTTCTTACAAGTTTGCTACAGTATCTTGCCCTGTGAGTTTCGGGCCGTATGAAAAGCACCATGAACGACCATCGGGATCGATCAAAGAGCAGACCTGTGAGTCGAGTTTCTGTACCTTAAACGACGTTTGCCCCTTGCGGTAGTAGAAGAAAGATATTTTATTAATCAGCGATTCATATTCATCCGGATTAAGAGCGAACCGAATGAAAAGATTTTTATGCTGAGAAGCAAAAGAAACTTTTCTGATTTCGAGCCAATTTCCTTGGAGCTTGAGGTGCATGGAAGTCTCGTCCAAGTGAGCGAGCTCAAGCTCAAGAACCTCCGTTAAAAACGAAAGATAATCTTCAAAGTGATTCGTATCGAGGCGAAGGCCTAAAAGTTTCATCCTTCTATTATGTCGAATTTTTTGACGGCCGTCAGGGGAATTACGACTCAACACACTTTTCGCTGGGTCGATTATCCTCACACTGAACGCAGAACAAGGATTTTCTGGGCTGAAGGCTCCGGGTGAAGTCGTTTTTGAATCCACGAATATTCTTTGCTGCGAAAGAGGCTTAACTCTTCGACCATGGTCAGCACCGAAAAAACAAAAAATTGTTCCGATCAAAACTCACTTTATTCGGTTGAGTGCCTTTCGAAGAAAAACTATCAGCGCTTTTGCACCACCTTTAAAGACGGAGTGAAAAAGGGTCACGGCAGCGGAAATGGATCTCGACTTTTCGTTGAAGTAAAAAAACTCGAATCTCAAAAAGAAATTCGTCCTACTATTGATCTCAAATTCTCTCCCAATCAACAGATGATCATCAAAACGATGAACCAAATTCATTCGTTTTCATAATAAATCAGGTCGGTGAGTTCTCACCCACACTTCCCCCTGCATATCCGCCAAAACTTCTGAAAGAATCTGAACGTGTTTTTGATCGAGCTCTTCTCGGTTCTCAAGTGACAGGCCAAACTTCTTTCGGAGAAACGATTTGCGCGAAAATCCGATGAGCCAGCGTTTGTGGCCCACGCGTTTTTGAAGCTCACCCATGTGCTCGAGGATCATCCAGTTCTCTTCATAGGTTTTAGAGAATCCGAGACAGGGATCAAAGATGACCCGGGGGTGTTTGTATTTTAAAAAAAATGCCGTGAGTGACTCGAGAGTTGTCCCTTGGACGTAATCCATGTGTTTTCCGGAGAGTTCGCGAGTGGGCGCGTGATTGTGACAGAGGACGTACTGAAAAGTGGAATCCAGCGAAAGAAAATTCTCCACGTGCTGATCAAACTTTCCGGAGACGTCATTCCAGATGAGATTTTTTCGGAGCGAGGACATGCGGAAAATAGTTTCGGGATGATAAGTATCAAGGGAAAGGAGTGGGACTTGGAGAAGTTTGGTAAGATATTTTTCGAGTCTCGCCCACTCTTCATCAGAAGTGATGGGAGAATTCTGAGGCGCCGTGGACTCAGCTCCGATATCCCAACAATCGATATTCTGTAAAAGACAAGAGAGGTCATACTCTCCGCCATCGGAAAAAGAATTGGGGGTGATGTTCATCACCCCCATTCGTTTAAGATTAAGCTGGAGTTGGTTTGGCACCGAAAATTCCGCTACCAGTTGCAGGAGCTGCCGCAGTTCCCGCTGGTGGAACGTCCGTCGGCTTCTTAGTCATCTCAGGTTTACCGATATCGAGACCATTAACGATGTTCTTGATCTGCTCAGCATCAAGCGTTTCCCAAATAACGAGTGCCTCGGCGACACGATGAAGAGCATCGATATTTGCCTGAAGAATGTTTTTTGCGACTTCGTAATTTTTCTGAACGAAGAGAACGATTTCAGAATCAATTTTGCGAGATGTTTCATCCGAAAACGAGACTGATTCTCCGCCGTACATCATGCCCTGATTCTGCTTGGTATAGTTAATTGGGCCCAGTCTGTCCGACATCCCCCAGTTACAAACCATGTTTCTAGCAAGTTCGGTGGCGCGCTCGATGTCATTAGAAGCACCATTGGTCATTTCACCATAAACGATCTCTTCGGCGACTCGACCTCCCATCAGGAAGGAAATGAAGTTCTCGCCCTTCTCTTTAGAAAGATTGAGCATGTCTTCATTTGGTAAAGTCATCGTCACACCAAGGGCCTGGCCGCGTGGAATGATCGACACTTTGTGAATCGGGTCCGTGTGCGGAAGGTTCATCCCAACCAGAGTGTGACCTGCTTCGTGATACGCCGTCAGACGCTTCTCTTTTTCAGAGATCATCATCGACTTACGAGCAACACCCATCATCACTTTATCTTTCGCGTTTTCAAAATCAATCATCGCGAGCGCTTTCTTGCCGTCTCGAGCAGCCAGGAGTGCCGCTTCGTTGACTAAGTTGGCGAGGTCTGCCCCAGTAAATCCGGGTGTTCCTTTGGCGATCACTTCCAGATCAATATCTCCCGCCAGTGGAGTTTTCCGAGTGTGGACTTTAAGAATCTGATGACGACCACGAACGTCTGGACGACCAACAGTCACGCGACGATCGAAACGACCGGGACGAAGGAGTGCGGGATCGAGAACATCCATTCTGTTTGTCGCGGCCATGATGATAACGCCGTCGTTTCCTTCGAACCCATCCATTTCCACGAGGAGTTGGTTCAAGGTTTGCTCGCGCTCATCGTGTCCCCCGCCCATCCCAGCACCACGGTGGCGACCGACGGCATCGATTTCATCAATGAAGATGATACAAGGGGCGTGTTTTTTTCCTTGTTCGAAAAGATCGCGGACGCGGGAAGCACCCACACCAACAAACATTTCAACAAAGTCCGAGCCAGAGATAGAGAAGAACGGAACTCCTGCTTCACCGGCGACGGCGCGGGCAAGGAGGGTTTTACCAGTTCCTGGAGGACCGACGAGGAGACATCCTTTAGGAATTTTTCCTCCGAGAGTCGTGTATTTTTTTGGATCTTTTAAGAAGTCGACGATTTCCACCAGTTCTTCTTTGGCCTCTTCCACACCAGCGACGTCGGTGAAAATAATTTTCTTATCATTTTCAGTGAGCATCTTGGCCTTCGATTTTCCGAAGCTCATGGCCTTTCCCCCACCGGCCTGGAGCTGGCGAAGGAAGAAGAAAAAGAAAAGGAAAAGAAGAATCATCGGAAGCCAGTTGATTAACAATGTGGCGAGGAAGCCTTGTTTCTCTTCGCGTTTGTAATCGGGAGTAATTCCCTTGCCTCTCAGAATATTGAAAGTGGCGTCTCCAGTGTTCCCTGTTGTTTCAAAGTAAGTGCCATTTTCATAGCCCTCTTTGAATTTCCCTTGGATCACATTCTCGCCTTGGAAAGTAACTTCGCGAACGTGTCCACCTTCTACTGCAGTGATGAACTGCGAGAACTTAATATTTTTTGCGCTGACTGTTTTCTGCTCAAGAACTTTCATGACGAATGCCATGATGAGAATCACGACAATCCAAAGCAAAAGTGTTTTCTGTTGTTTCTTCATGGTAAACCTTTTTTCGTTGTCGCCCTGAAAGGGCTCCTTAGATTATAGAGGAGGCCTCTATTGTTGGGAAGAAAAGAGATGGGAAAGGTTCCAGAGCGGAAGGAGACAGAGTCTTTCAGGCAAGTTTTGGCGACGCAAGTGCCAACGCTCTAAACACTTTGTATAAGTGATAAAACGCAGCCCGTGCTCCTGACAAATGCGCGATACCTCAGGAAAACGCGCATCGTAGACTGAAGTACCGAGGGTTTTACAAATGTTATTATTTTCAATCACCAGTACGAGACCCGGCATGTTGTCCATGGCTTTCGGGTCTTTTAAGAAGTTTTGAAAGGATGTTTCAAGCTCTCTTAGTTGAAATGTGGCAATTTTCTCCAATGTTTCAGTGGAAAGTGTTTTAAGAACTTTGGCGATCGACTCATCAGAGTTTTTCATTTTTTTGTGATAAATCATCAGAAGAATATGCGTGTGGTAAGCCTCTAGACCCCCACTGAATTGAAATGGCCCTTTCTTTCCGTTTCTAATGGCATCTAGCATCCTTCCAATTGGGCTGACCAGTTCTCCTCGATCAGTGTTGGAGTAAGTGTGCATGAGCTCTTGAATCTGAACGATGTCGAACTTTTGTCCGATGAGAACGGCTCCCTCCTCGTAGGAAAAAACATCCCTGACCGATCCATTCTTCATGATATTGGCATTCATTGAGATCGATGCTTGATTAGAAATGTTCACATAATGCTTAAGGTGCTGCGGAAAACGCTCTGAAATTTTTTTCACGACTTCATGGCGAACAAAATTTCGATCAAAATGAAGATCAAGATTCGTGGCATCTTCGCGAAAAGGAATTTTTTGAAAGCGGGAGAGAGATTCAATTTGTTTTCTCGACACACAAAGAAAAGGTCGAACAATTTTCCCGTTACGAACTGGTATTCCCAAAGTTGTTTTCAGGCGTGAAGAGCGATTCCTTTGCATGATCGCCCACTCGTAAGAATCATTCAGATGGTGCCCAAGCCAGAGGTACTCGTCTTGACTCAAGCAGTCAAGAAGCAGTTCTCGTCGTATAAGGCGTGCCCTTTCTTCAAAATTCCCGGCTTTTTTTTCTAGGCCTCTTGCGTGGAGAACCGTGAGAGAAATTTTTGTCCTAAAACAGAAGTCTTCGACGAGTGCCTGATCCAAATCCTGAGAAGGCCGAGTATGGTGGTGAATAAAAATCGCTCTGATTGGCCCAATTTTTTCCTCTCTCTGAAGCTGATGGGCAACCCAGAGCAGAGTCATCGAATCGCGGCCGCCGGAGACCGCGATGACATGATGACGAGTCAACTGATCGGGTCTCATGACGGAAGAGAGAAATCGATGAACATGCTTAAAAAAAAGTGATTGAAATTCGTGCGGATTTAGTTTTTTCATGAGGTAACGTCTTCTAAATACAAGCAATTGTTATTGACATCATCGCTGTTAAACAATTAGGATGTCATCACTTTTCTGATGTGGCGACGTAGCTCAGTTGGTGAGAGCACAGCATTCATAACGCTGGGGTCGGCAGTTCAACTCTGCCCGTCGCTACCATTTTTCCCAAAAAAACTATGACTGAATCACCTGAGACGCCTCGAGAAGATGTTTCATTTCTGGGATGGCATGACGATTCACGAGACAAACGATTCGGTCATGCTCGCACAACTCGGTGTTCCCTTCTGGGATAAAATCGTCGTCATCCCGGTGGACAAGAACGATCAGCACGTCTTGGGGGAGTTTGAGCTCAAAAATGGCCCGCCCCGCAAGGGTCGAGCTTAAGGGAATTTCGAACTCGATGAACTCAATTGTTTTTCTCACCAATTCGTAAGGTTTAAAACAGCTAGCGGAAGACTTCGGTACACAAATCCCTAGGATTCTCGCAATCCATCCGATGGATGACCCTTGCAGCGCCATCGAGATGATCACGATGATGAAAATAACATTGAACATAATTTTGGCGTAGGGAATGTCTTCCATCAAAAGATGAGTCGCCAAAACAATCGCCACTGCCCCCTTGAGGCCCCCCCAAATGATGAAGGCGAGTTCACGTAGGTTTCGGTACCCAAAAGGAATGAGACACATGAGCACAGCAAAGGGCCTTGCGATAAAAATCAAAGCGACGGCAAAAACAATCGAATGATTGATCACTCCGTTAAGCTCACTTGGAGTGACGAGAAGTCCGAGGGTTAAAAACATCCCCACTTGCATGAGCCAAGACAGTCCGTCATGGAAAACGAGGAGAGCTTTTTTGGAAAGAAATTTATCACCGCTTAAAGAAAGGCCGGCGATAAAAACGGCGAGGAACCCATTGCCACCGCAGTACTCGGTCAAAGCATAAATGCAGACAATCCCAGACATGGTGAGAACGGGATAAAGTCCCTCGAATTCGAGCTTCAGCCAATTGATAAGTCGGACTAAAAGTTTGGCCAGAAACCACCCCGCCAGTCCACCGAGAGAGACCTGAACAAAAAAATTCTGAGCAATGGAAAAAAAAGTCGCTTCTCCCGGAGATTTTGAAAACTGAATGAGGAGAAGGAGAATCACGACTGACATTGGATCATTGCTTCCACTTTCAAGTTCTACGAGAGATCTTATTTTCGATCGGATCTCCATTTTCTGAGTCCGGAGAATGCCAAACACAGACGCAGCATCCGTCGAGGAAACGGCAGCAGAAAGAATCGCGGAGGTGAGCCAGTTCCAATTCATGGTGTAATGAATGAGACAGGTCATGAAAAATGTCGTCAGAAAGACTCCGAACGTGGCAAGAATCACTCCCTCTTTCCAGATTGGTCTTAGGATCTTGGGCTGACTGGAAAATCCACCCGCAAAAAGAATAAAAATAAGAGCAAATGTTCCGAAGAGATTTGTGGCTGCATAGTCATTAAAATGAACGACCCCGAGACCATCGGTTCCGAGAAGCATTCCAATGCCAATGAAAATGAGAAGAATCGGAACACCGAATCGTGAAGTCGCCTTGCTGGCAAAAACACTGATGATGAGAACCAGACTAACAAGAAGAGAAATGAGGAGGAACTCTTTATCCATGGACGATTCTATCCGTCTGGTCACAAATTGTTCCACGGTGTCAGGGTAAATTTTCCCTGAAGAGAAAACCGTGCATTTCATTCGGAGATGAACTTATTTTAACTTGTACCTCGCATCTGTGAGCGCTAAGATTTCTCATACCAAAGGACTCCGATGCAGAACATCCTGATAGTGGAAGATGAAAAAAAAGTTCTGGCACTCATTAAAGAAGGTCTCCTTCACTCAGGTTACAAAGTTGAGGCGGCCGAATCTCCTGAGGCAGCACGGATTATTATGCGCTCACAGAAATTTGATCTGATCATTTTAGATGTGATGCTTCCAGGAACGACAGGAACTGAATTCGCCAAAGAGATTCGATCCTCCGGTTGGACCGGATTCATTCTCATGCTCACTGCTCTGTCAACAACCTTAGATAAAATAGCGGGGCTCGATTCCGGTGCCGATGACTATCTCACCAAGCCATTTGAATTCGGAGAACTCCTGGCCCGCATCCGAGCACTCGCCAGACGGAAGGCAGATTCAAAATCACGACTCCAAAACGGAAGCCTCGTGATGGACCTCATTTCTCGGGAAGTAAGTCGTGAAGGAATCAGAGTGGAACTCACGACAAAAGAATTCTCTCTCCTTGAGTTTTTCATGCGCCACCTTGATAAAGTGGTAGACCGGAATCTGATTGCTCGCCAAGTTTGGGGAACGGAATTTGATCCTGACTCGAACGTCATCGACGTTTACATCAACCATCTCAGAAAAAAGATTGATAATCCTTTTGCCCGAAAAATTTTAAAAACGGTGGTGGGTCAGGGATACGTTCTTCAAAAAACTGAATGAAGACGAAGTTTTTCAAAGGTCTTCGATTTCGGCTCACGCTTGTTTATTCGTCACTGTTCGGATTTTTTATTTGTATTTTCGCTTATATTCTTTCCGCCCAGTACATGGATTTATTAAAGCAAGATTTCGACGCCGCTCTGTTAAACTTTGCCGTTGATATCGCTCGAAGTGACACACTCACTCCGGGTTTTGGGACAAAGCTCAAAGTTCCCGATTATGAAAAAAATAAATCCTTTCCTTTCTCCATTGGATCAACTCTCTATGTTCTTCGGTCGATAGACGGAGAAATTATCGGCACAGACAATGAAACGCCGTCCGGATTGAGTATTCCGTACCTGGAGCAACTCGCAAAAAGCCCTGACTACACTCACCGCTTCATTTCCCTTCGCCATCTGAAAAAAGATTACCAAGCAGTGAATATTAAAATGACCAACGCTGAAGGAGTGGAAAGAATTCTTCAGGTGGCCACTCCGTCTCAACTTTTGACCGAGCAAAAAGAGCGCCTGCTTCTCATGAATCTTCTCACCATTCCTTTCATTCTCATTCTTTCGAGCATCGCCGCCTATCTCATCGCTGGGAATGCGCTGGGGCCTGTGCGACTACTCACTGAGACCGCGCGAACGATTGCAGCAGAGAATCTTTCGCAACGAGTTCCCGAAGTAGATACAGAAGATGAAATGGCAGAGCTCGCTCGCACTTTTAATAAACTTCTTGAGCGGCTTGAGAAATCCTTCAGAGCTCAGGAAAATTTCGTCGCAAACGCGTCTCACCAGCTGAATACTCCCCTTTCTATCATCAAAGGTGAGCTCGACATTTTGGAGTCAAAGGAGAGTACAACTGAAGACGTAGTAAAGTTTCGAAAGTCGCTCCGAGAAGAGCTCGAACGATTAATTGAACTCGTTAAAAAATTGCTCCTCATTTCCAGGGTCGAGGGCGGCAGTGAAGCCTTCGTAATGAGGCACCTGAGAGTGGATGAAATTCTTTTACACACAAGCTCCAGGCTTTCAGGACTTGCGCGCAAAAAGAAAATGAATATTCGCTTCAATATCGGCGAGAGCTTGCGGGATGATTCACTCCTCGTCAAAGGTGATCGGCAACTCCTCGATGCCATGTTTGAAAACATTCTGGAAAATGCGGTCAAATACTCTCCACCTGAAAGTGTGGTGATGATTGATGTAGAAAAAATCGATTCAAGAATTGAAGTTTCGATCTCCGATGAAGGACCAGGACTCTCTCAAGAAACTTGGACGACCATCACCCAAGGACGCTTTAAGCGCGGCGAAGGAATTACCCTTCCCGGAACGGGAATTGGACTCTCCATCGTTCAAAGTATTGCCGAGCTTCACGAGGCCAATCTCACACTCGGGCCCAAGACAGGCCCAGGAAGTAAGATTGTGATAGCTTTCCCTCAACAAATACTCCTTTAATTCCCATATCTTGGCCTGTCCCAAAATGCCCAAAAGCTAGTCAATTAGTCACAAAAAAGACATCGCTTAGAAGTTAAGTACTCAAATTTCCACACAAAAGAAGTTGTCCCGCGATTTGCAGTGTCGGGCACAGGGAAAAGTGTTGAAAGAGATGACAGCTTTGTAGGTTTTACAATAAACCGCGCTCACAGCGCAAAGCAGAAATCTCATGAGCTAAACTCCATATCAAAACTAGGTCTATTTCTGAGAGGTTGTTGTGATCAAAGTGAAACGGGGATCAAAAAAACTCGAGCCGTACAATCCAAACCTGGGTTTTATCGGAACGGTTAAAGTCGATGTCGCCAACTACATTTTCTCGTCCAAGAGAAAACGCTCTCCTTACACGCATTCTAAATCTCTGGTGAAGAACCTGCTCGGACGAGAAGTTTCCGTGCATTTAAAAGAATCACAAAACCTCACGAAATTCATTCGGAAGCGCGATCTCACTTTTCAAAAATCAGATGCCCACGGGAATTACAAAATATTTACCGTTCCCTGTACGACGACCATCGTTCCACTCCAGAAGTCTGTGTTCAATACGATTGAAAAAGCAGCACAGGTGCTGATGGTTTCACTCCGCTGCGTGATCCAGGATATCTACGGCTCAAAATCCGTTAAAGATTCTGCGTTCGTCAAATCACTCCCTGTCGAAATCAGAGATATTTTTATCGACGCCATCATGACCTCTCCGAACTACTTCACACAGCTCCATCACCCGAACATGAAGAAATATCCTTTCTTCGATAACGTCGGCCTTGATCTCGTTTTGATCGAGGATTACCTCGAGCAGGCAAGAAACTTTGAAGAAATTCTTAAATCCAAGAAAACAGACAAGCTCCCCGCTGCCCTCCCCTTCCGGATTCTTGAACTCAATGCCGGAGCACCCTCCGGTGCTTCAAACAACATGAACGTTCTCGAAGGTCACTATGAACAGAACCCTGAGGTTCTTAGTTCTCTGGGACAGCTCATGCCGAACGATCACTTCTCAGTTCTCGCCGATACATACAAAACTCTGGGTGAAGATTGGACCGGTCTTAAAGACGGGATCCAAGTGATTCTTCCCCCTGGAGGAATGAACGGGGCGGCCCCAGAGATCCATAACCTTGCCGCTTACTCAGGACTCGTGTACGCAGATCCGGTCCAGCTTTTCCAGGACGAGAAAGGCTACATCCGCCTTCGCACGATCAATGGTTCTAACCCGATCGTGACGGCGATTTACTCACGCATTAATGCGGACTCAGCTCTGTTTGACGTGGAAAAAGGAATCATCCTCCGGGACGCAGATACCAATGAGCCGATCTATCTTCGTGACTCACTGAAACTGGGAAAAGATGGAGAAGCACCATTTGTTCTTGATGTGAATGGAAAACCGATTCCACTTCAGAGTGATTACGCAGTCCCAGGTCTTCTCGATGCGATTCTAAATCACCGCATTTATATGGGAGGGCTTAACCGCATTCTCGATAACAAAATTATTCTCGCTGCTCTGACAACCTACGCGCCGAAATTCTTTGCTCCGAAGATCAAAGAACTCGGTCTGGACATGAGAGGACCAAGAATTTGTCCTCCGGAAACTCTCCCACCGAAGATCGAGTCCGTCGCGATCATCGAGTCCAATCCTGAAGAATGGGTAGTCAAAGCTCCTAACCTTTCTGGTGGATCGGGAATTTACATCATGAAAACGATGAGTGAGCAGGCGAAAAAAGAAGTGCTCAATACGATCAGAAAATCACCGTCTCAGTTTGCGTATCAAAAGCTCGTCAAAATTGCCCGCATCCCGGTGGCGATGAAAGATAAAGAAGGAACACGATTTGCCAACCTCGCAGCTGATATCCGTCTCTGGGTATTTTACGGCGGAGGAGCAAAGGCCCTTCCGAAGATGACTCATAATGCTCTCGTCAGATATGCCCCGGAAGAGCGCGGTCCTATGAGCTCCATCGTCAATACCTCTAAAGGCGGCGGCTACGCTCCTTTTGTCGTCGTCGATGACGTGGGAACTTCGGGTTCAGTCTCTGCGGCCGATTTTATCAAATCGAAAGCACCGGTTCCCATGCAGACGCATCTTCCGATGTTCGTTGCCGCTCAATTAATCCAAGTTTCACGACTGGCGACTGAAATCATGAATCACCTTCGCCATGGTACTGGGGATTCATACATTCTCCTTGGTTTGGCATTATCGCTTAAAACTCAGTGCCGGGAAGTTCTTTCGTTCATGAACCCACGGGCGATCGAACCAGTTTATAAGCTGATCGATCTCCTCGAATCAAAACAAGCGTCGCGCGCGATCGCGGCTTACTTTGAAAAAGTGAATATCAATCAAATCAACCTCGTGACGTCACTACAAAAACTTGAATCACGCAACAAGCTCCCCCGCGGGTTCCGCGAGAAAATGGACGAACTCCTTGTTCTTGACATGGATATCATTTATCAGAATTACAATTCTGACAATCAGAAGCACGACCTCAAGATCCTCAAAGAATTGAAAGTCCTTTGCGACGAGAAGTCCGGTGGAGATAAGCTCCTCGCCAACGAATATCAGATCGTTCTGAGGATTCTAAAATCATCGATCGAAGCGAAATTTTCTAGAGAGGCGATCAAAGGGAAATCGGCCCAGAATCTCTTGAAACTCATGAACTCTTTCATGACCATCGTTCGCGAACGCATGCAGAACTCCGAGAAGGCGATCGAATTCGCTAAACTCTTCAATACTGACACGACTCACCCTGAACTGAAGTTTGAAACTTTTGGTCTCGGTGAAATGAGCTTATTAAAAACAGAGAACTTCCTCACTGCCTCTCAGAATGAATTTGCTACGGGCGAACTCCTGATAGAGTCGAACTATATTCCGGCCGATATCAAGGCGGCGCGCCAAGCGTGGATGAAGATTGAAATTGAATCGAAGAAAATTGAAGCTGGAAAAAGAACAGCATTCCTATCAAAAAAGCGTGAAGCTCACTTCGCTGCTTTCCCCATGCTCGCTCGCATGAATGATATCATGCGCTCGAAGAAAGTATCGGTGGAAGAGCTCATCGAACTGATGCCCGCGATGCCGTACGCGAAATATAACCTTGAGATGTTTGCCAAAAAACAAGGCTGCACTCTTGCGGAAATCTTCACGCGTGAACTCACGCCGAATAAGATTTCGATTCTTTCTTCGAGAAAAATCCTCGAAAATCATCTCTCAGCGCAGGATCATGCGGGGGAATGTTTCGCCAAGAAAAGAAAGTCTCATGGACTCTTTTCGGATTCGGACATCTTTATTTGGGTAAGGAAAGAACTCGATCCACTGACTCAGATTTATACCGCTGGTCACGAAGTCATTCACTTCCACCAGATTGAAGAAACAACGAAGATGGAGGCCAAGGCTCTCTCCGACGGGGCCATTGCGCAAGCTTACTTCTTAAATTTCTACGGAAACTTCTTGGGCATTTCGGCCGCGTCTCTCGAAGGTCTTTCGGTGGATATCTCGGTAGAGCGCCAGCCCCTTTACGGACTGGCCGACCGGATTATTCCGTTCTTCTACTCGAACCTCGTCACAGAGGTTCGTACAGGAATTAATAAGGATCGCGACGCCTACGAAAAAGTTCTCAATAAATACGGATCACTTTTCGGATACATGATGCCGAATTCGAATCAGGTAAAAGTAAAAGCACTTCAGGAAGTCATTCCGGCGCTTGAGAACGCGAAAAACATATCGTTTGCTAGAGAGCTGGGTCTTGAGATCGGATGGGATGAAGTCCGCTCAGCACTTCCTAGTGCCAATGATAAACAGCTAAAGGCTTACGGGCCAAAGATCTTGAGGGCGATTAAAAAAGCTCATCCTGATTACGAGGCCCTTACCGCGATCGGGAACCATCAGTTTTATGGTGTGAGCTTCTCTCGGAAACTCGACCTCGAAAAGACGATCACACTTCGTCCGATCTTGTCGACCATTTCGCTGGGGAACTCATACAACCAGACTCAACAGCAGCAGTAAAAGCAACTCAGAGTTGCAGGGATTCTATGAGACTTGAATTACTTACGGCCGATATTTCTAGGCTATTTCCTTTCTTGGAAACAGTTCTCCAAGATGGGGGAAAGCGGCTCTATTCTATTGGTGGTGACATTAAGACGTTCACCAACGCTTCAGGATACTCTGGGTACGAGTACCAAGATGAATCGATGAACGCTTCGCTCTGCCTCGGGATGATTCTCGGAGGGACTGGTTACGTCTTAAAGCGCTCGCTCAAAAGCTCGGCCGAGGTTCTCGAGAGATACGACTATTTTAATGCTCAGGGAAATCTCACTTTCTCTTCAGACAGCGAGTCCCTCAGTGTCTCGATCGTTGATTTTTATCAGATGGATCTTACTTGCCCTATTCTCAATCATCTTTATAACTTCCTTTCTATGGAATATAAGAAAGCCCTCGAAGCGTCTTCTCATACGGAGATGGTTCATTCGGTTGAAAAATATCTTCGCACTTTATACGCATCGAAAATTCTTCGCCTTTCAATCCGTGAAAAAGGGAATGATCCAGCGGTGACCAATATTTTCAATCGAATCCTTAAAGCTGAATTGGACCCCGTTCTCACGTGGGAAGAAAGGCAGCTGGTCTTTACGAAGTACCATGAAACATTAAATAAAATCGTCGACACAAAGATCCGTGCTCACCGCCAAAACCAAGCGGTGGTGAAGGCGTCCATTCTTAAAAAGAAGATGGGAAATTTCCTTGCCCGGTGTATCGCTCGTCCGGCGAACAACGGAGCTGGAATTCTTTATCGGTATACGATCGGAAAGATCTTGTGGTTCTTCCAGACGGTGAAAAATAATCTTGGTTATTCAGTGGCTTTGGCGGTCTACGGACCCTTCACTTATTATTTTATCACGATGCCCATGAACCCGCATGCGATGCAGGCCGTTGGAAAAGTTCGCTCAGCTTTCATCGATGCGCAGGCTGGAATTACTCGAATCGTCGATAGTCGCGGCACACCTATGATGACAGAAGCCACCGCCGCTCCCAGAAAAGAGATGGTCATCACTCAGAACGTCTCAGAAAAATCAGCGGCACCGGCGGCTATCAACGACCTGGTCATGGCCAACATTCTTTATCCTTCGCAGGTCACGACCGGGCCTTATGTCGGGGCAAGTAAACCAGCGCTTCTGAATATGGTTCTGTCTTCTGACGTCGCCGATGTGAATCAACAAACCTGGGTTGATCGCATGGGCCACATGAAGCAAATGCAGATTGGGTTCGAAGAAAATATCGAATACGCCTCTCGGATGGGTCGGCTCGAGCAAATTGAAACGCAATACAATTTTCCGATGCAGGTCGAGGCGACGTGGGAAGAGCTCGAGCGCTATAACAATCTCATCTTTAAACTCCGCGCCGAGAACCCAAAGCTATCACCGAAGATGAAGCAGTTCCTATTCAATGAAGTCAACCGCACGCAGCAGCTTGAACTTTACCTCTGGGATCGTCTCTCGCGCTTCATCCTTGATCAGAAATACGTCATGCTCGATGAAGACAAGGAACAGAAGAGAAGCGATTACTACGTTGGACGATCATTTGTTTTCCTGCAGGAAATGACTCAAACTTTGAACTGGCGTTATAAAGATTTAAAAAAACCTGCTGGGTTTGAAAAAATTCAGAAGCTTTCTGAGTTTTACACGGCAAATAGAAAAGAGCACGGATCAGTTCTCAAAAACCTTTCGGCGAACTCAGATATCTTTAAGCAAAAAGACACCTTCAGCACAAAAGAATTCCGCGGCTACATGAAGCGCCAGTGGGAAATTCTCTTCCTTCAGAATGCGAAGGCTGAGGAAGCCGCGAACATGGGTCTGAACATGTACATCTGGTCAGTTCGCAACACTGTCTGGATCCTTCAGAGTCTGTTTTCCGCAAAACGCGAAGAGCTCGCTCTTCTGATTAAGCGCGATACGACCGGACAGTTATTTTCACCCGACGAAATGATGGCCCGGTCTCGCTCGGGAATGCTCTACGAGACTTTTTTTCACAACCTCACTCTTGAGTACGTTGGAATCAGGGAAGAAATCATGAACAGACTGGGCAAAGACATCGAATCAGAGCAGAGGATGGCCGTGATTAACAATCTCAAAGAGTTCCTCACTGACCGTGAAAAGCTTGATGGGATCCACATGGCCGGTAACCAAAAGACTGCTGGGACTGAGCTATGAAGTCTAGGTCATCAGGGATCTCTGCGCAGATCCTCATTGTCGTCTTGGGCGGGATCATTCTCCTTTTGACCATGCAATTTGCTCAGGCGCAGACGGTTTCTACTGGGGCGAATGCGAACTCTCAAAACTCGCTCCAAAACAATAACGTTATTTCGACCAAGATTCCGAAGAAAACTTTCGGTGACGAGCTTCTTAGGAAAACTTCTCTTTCTTATTATCATATGTTTTTGGGTCCCACTCTTGGCGGGTCCGCCAACGAAACCTATAACGTATTTCAAGAAGGGACGGATCAGGCAAACACAGGGCGCGCTCCCCTTCAGAGTTTTCAATCCGCACTCATTCGTTTTGACTTTAATCAAGTCTGGGGAATCGGCGCGAGCTTAGCGATGTCCAATGGCTACACGAGTGAAGTCGTGAATAAAAGTCCTAACGGAACCGTGACGAATACTCCAGACAATCAATTCTACAATGCGCGCGCTCATCTTTATGTTCCTTCGATTGATCTCAAAGTGGCGACTCTCTTTACTACGTTTTCCTACGAAGCCCCGACATCGGTTATTTCTCGTGATGATAACATGCACATGGGTCTGGTTCTCACCAACAATCTTGCCATCAAAACCGATCTAACGAGTAAATGGGCCGGCGGGATAACGGGACAGGTTTACCGCATGTTTTACGGTCACAATAACCAAAAGAAGATTCCTGGGTGTGCACCGGACATCTGTATCCCGACTCAGCTCCAGACTCAGATCATTACCGCTAGTCCCTATGTAAACTACAGAATCAATGACCAGTGGAACTTCGCCAATATGGCGATTTTCGACTGGGATCAAAGAGGTGTTCAGGCGAACTCTCGCGAGTTTAACAACAACCTCCCTCACCGAATTAGAACAACTCTGACTTACTATCCTCAGCGCTATTTCATTTCAAACGTAGGAGTCTTCGTTCAGCCGCTCATGAAATTCAAGCCATCAACGACTGCCATTGGTGCTGAAATCGCTCTTAAATTCTGAGAAATTAATGATGCCTTCAGATGACGTCCTCAGGGCGAGGACGTAGATTCTATCTCCCCAAGGAGGGTTCAGATGAAACTCGTATTCCTCACTCTCGTCGCTTTCCTGTTCACTTTTATTGCCAAAAACGGACAAGACCAAAGACGGGTAAATGCTTCACTCTCCGAGACCGTCAGTTCTCCCAAAATAAGGTGAAAATCACTTTAACCAGTAGTTTTTCCCATCTTGTAAACTTTACCTAAGAGTTCGGAATTAATCCCGTCAATGCCCTGGGCTTGGTAAAACTACGAAAAGTTTTAACTTGATCAGGAGTTCTCATGAAAAAGTTCTTTGGCCTAAGCTTAATGCTTTCCGTTCTCAGCACGAGTGCCATGGCACAGATGACTGATCGAGATTGTGACCCAAATGAAGCCGATTGCAGTGACGGTGAATCACGGGTGAAAGAACCAGTGAAGACGATCTATCCGTACAAGCCGTTTTCGACGGATGAAATGAAATCAAAAATTGAACGTCTGACTGAAAATAAAAACTTCCTTTGGGACATCCGAGAGATGGAAAGAAGGGGCCTTAACCGCGCTAACACACGCGTTCAGCCTTGGGGCGGATCCTTCTGGCCGCTCCTTGCTGGTGGTGTAGCGAACACGTATCAAAATAAAGATTCATCGATCTTCATCACGACTCTTCTTGAAAACATCACGTGGCAAGAGAACGTGAAAGACTGGAAAAAAAGAAAAGTCAAAGTTCTACCGAATGTTTACGAACTCGATGAAAAAGAACTCGCAAAACTCGCTCCGTCTGAAAAATACGATCTCATTCTCGGTGACACGAGCTTCGATCTCACCAACCGCGTTTGGGACTATACTGAGCGCTGGGGGAAAGGAAAGAAGTGGGAATTCTTGACGAAGATCGATCTTCCTGAAGGATACCGTATTCCGGATGCCGGAAGATTCATGGCCCTCTGGGAAGGAATTTGTCATGGTTGGGCCCTCGGTGCTGGGTACACTCCTCGTCCGGAAAATACCATCTTCATCACTCTGCCTAACGGAAAGAAAATGGCGGTTTATCCTAACGACATCAAGGCCCTTGCTTCACTCATGTGGGCAAACTCAAACATTCAAGACAACGTTCTTTTTGAAGGAAATCGGTGTAACAAAAAGAATCCGGATAAAGATAAGTACGGTCGCTTCATTGATACAGAAATTGATCTCAACGATTCGGAACTTATCCCACGCTGTGCGGATGTTCACCCCGGCGTCTTCCACACGACTGTGATCAACGTTATGGGTATCGAAGGCCGCCCGATCGTGCTTGATCACAACCCGAAACTTCCCATCGCTAACCAGCCGGTTGGTGGCTACGAGCTCAATTACTTCAACCCGAAATCGGGGAAAGACGGAACACTTGGCGAGTCGATGGTTTCAATTCGTGAGTACGGAAACAAAGATCCTTACCAAATTAATCGTAACCCTGAAGCCGCGTACATCGTAGGTGTGGCGATGAA
This sequence comes from Bacteriovoracaceae bacterium, assembly GCA_947440875.1. Classification (GTDB taxonomy): domain Bacteria; phylum Bdellovibrionota; class Bacteriovoracia; order Bacteriovoracales; family Bacteriovoracaceae; genus Peredibacter. Next base: position 11,354 of record CANETG010000001.1, on the reverse strand, counting down.
CATCAAATACATTGACTGGGAACTCCCGAAGAAAAAAGAAACGAACTCTCCGGCCGACGACAAGCTCGTTGATTACAAATTCAACTACGATCTTGAAATCAGCTCCACTGGTAAAATTGTTGGTGGTCAGTGGCGGGTCTCGAAAAAAGGTGGTGCCGGAATCTTTAAAAACTCAACGAACCAGCCCGATTATTTCTGGCTCGCTCCACGTGATTGGAAAAAATTCTTTCAGCCAGTTCCAGGGATTGCTGGTTGGGATGATTCAAGAAGTAATCTTCCACCGACGACATGGAAAGACGCCGCTAAAGGTGCGCACGGATACCAGTATGAAGAGTCGGCCAAGTTTTGGGGTGTGTCTCCCACTTGTACGGTCTTTCCCATTGATGACAAAGGTGATGGACCAAAGAAAGTCGCTTGTGAGTTCCGTTATCCGAAACCACAGCCTTTGATTCAAGTGATTGATAAACTCATTGAGATGTCGAGACGTAATTAAGATGAAAATACTTTTAGCTATCACTTTCATCGTAAGCTCCTCTTTTTCACTCGCCGATGCGCCTGGGAAAGATGAGCAAGTCGATGCCCTCTTGGGAGGCGGAAAGAAAATCACAGCTCTTTCCGAGATAGCAAAGGCCGGGCTCAACAAAGCGGAAAGTAAGCTCGACATTTGGTCAGGGTCTTACTGGCCACAATACCAGGGATCAGTTGCGACGAGATACCTCGATGAACTTTCCAGGCCTCTTGTAGAGCTGGAAGAAAAAGTTCAATGGAAAAAGCACAAAGAGATCTTCGATGCTAATCCCTTCTACTCAGTTGCGAGTAATGACAAACTCTCCCCGGCAGAAAAATACGATCTCTTAGTCGGTGATTCTGAGATGTCGCTCACGAAATATGCTTGGGAAATTGGTCGAAAAAATGGCGGAGAAGATTCTGGCAAAGTTCCCTCTTGGCGCGGCATCTGTGACGGATGGGCATCGGCCTCGCAAAAGATGCCAAGGCCCGTCAAAGATGTCGTGATCAATGCTCCGAATGGAATGCCTCTGCGCTTTTTTCCTGAAGATATCAAGGCCCTCGGATCACTCTTGTACGCACGTGCTCAGTCAGCACCAGCTTTTTTAGGAAAGCGCTGCCGGATGCCTCTTTCCGCACTTTGCGGTGACATTAATCCTGCGACCCTTCACTTAGCTTTAGTCAATCGCGTGGGAGGCATGGGGCAGTCTTTTATTGCTGACGTTGCTCCTGGGTCAGAAGTTTGGAACTACCCGGTGAGAAGTTTTGAAGCGAGATTCTATAACGTGTTAACCAAAGGTGAATCATCTGACTTCACAACTGTCGTTGAATCTTTCGATAAAAAGAAAAAACTGAGAAAACGCGAATCGCGCCACAAGGAAACAGCTTTCATTGTCGGTGTGAAGATGACGGTCAACTTCGGTGATATGCGCCTTCCGTACACAGTGGCGGATAAGATCCTCACGGAGACGTATAACTATGATTTGGAATTGAACTCGAAGCTTGAAATTATCGGAGGAGAGCCCGTCGGGAAACTACCAGACTTTATCTGGGTCCCAATGGATCGTCCTTATCCGCTTTCTTTGGTGGAAAAGAACTTAGGCGCTCCGATAGAAACTTGGGATCTAGGAGCTCTCAGCCGAGAAAGTGCCAAGGCCGGACAACCCCTATCGGTCATAGTCCAGCAATTGTTTGAAGCATCAAAATAAATGAAAGTCTTAGTAAAGGCCTGATGAGAGTCGGGCCTTCACAAGTTCTCCCACGATGTACCCAATTCCGTAAGGAACTGAATCTGATTCAGAAGCAGACGTGTGGTCGAATCCAATTTTATGAACCCATTCGTGCGCGAGGTTTGCGGCGACACTATGAATGGGATTGCCTTTGAAGTACTTCCAGTTAATATTGATAAGATTCGTACTCCCTGAAGTGTAACCGATGACTCGAGACCACGGACGATTGTAGAGTTTCAAAAAGAAGTTCATTTCATTTGGTGTATCCTGCTGGAGGTTCTCACGACCATCCATGAATTTGGAGTAAATATCTTCATTCGTAAGACCTTTATTGGAAGCAAAAGCGCGCTCACCTTTTCTATTTTTAAAGTTAAGCACTTTTTCTTTAAACTCTTCTGAATTGACCACATCTTCGAGGACACGAAACGCCGATTCGAGCTTCACACTCTTCTCACCATCGAACCCAGTGACCTGCATGGGAACGACCAGGAGTCGGCCTGTTGGGACTGAATCGGGTGTGAGGTAGCCTTTCTCGTGAAGAGAAAAGCTCTTCACGGGAGTAGTGAACTCGGAACCACTTTCTTCGAATTGAGTCTCGTATGAAACTGAGAGCGTGAAAATTAGTCCCAAACCGAAAATCCATTTACCCATAAAATCATCCTTGAGAATGTTCGCGTATGAACTCTTCGGATGAGTCTTAGAGGTGTTGAGGGTCAGTTTTTGAAAGGGAAATTTCTACCGAGTGAGCTTGTGGAAGGTGTCAATAAAAGGGATAAGCACTCCATGAGACTGCTCCTTTTGACACTTTTGATGAGTTCCTTTGCTTGGGGGAAACCGACCGTCCTGGTGAGTTACTTCGATCCTTTTGGGAAAGCACCGGCGAATAATTCCGGCACCGTTGCGGCACTCATCTTGGCGAAAATGAAATCCACAAATCTCCCCTTTGAGATCAAACTCTGTGAAGTGGAAACAAAGTTCGATGTCTCGTTTAATCAATTGAAAGACTGTGTGAACGCACTTCCAGAAAGACCGGTGTTGGTGATTAGTCTAGGTGAAACCGGATGCGAAATGAAGGCCGAACTCATGGGAAGAAATCTGGACCGCACCAAGGGTCCTGATAATAGTGGTGTGGAGAGAAGGAATACTCCCATTATTTCTGGCGCTCCTTTTGCCGTGGGATTTAATTACCCGCTGCCTGAAATGTATTGCGCTTTGAGTACAGACGACAGAAAAGAACTTGCGATCTCTAACAACGCTGGAAGTTTTGTGTGTAACAATCTCAGTTTCCAGACCACTTTGCTCGAAGATGATCTTAACTTCGGCTTCATTCACGTCCCGTCACACTTTTGCCGGGATGTGAAAAGTAAAAATGATAAAATTGCCTCCAACCTTCTCAAGATGATTGGCTACGGAGTGGAAGTTTCATTAAGCATTAATGCTCGCCCGAGGCTCCCTGTGACGAAGGCAGAGCTCGAGATTTTACGAAGCGAAAATCAAAATGATGAGTGTAAGAAGTCATTTTACAAACAGGCCCGGGCCTGGGATGAAAAAACTCGATGGAGTATTTTTAAAGGGAATTAAGAAGTCTCTCCGCCATGGATAAGCTCACACGATAACCGTTTTTGTAAAATCCCCCGATCATCGAATAGATTCCTGACTGCAGAAGGTAGGGCTCGCGCTTAGAGGCCTTCTCACGAAGACCGATTTTAATTTCGCCAGAAGAAAATGCTGGGAGATCAATTCCTATGTTTTTTGAAAAATCCTGATAGATGCTAAGGAGCTCTTTTTCCGGAGAAAGCTCCAGGCGAGATTCTCTGGTGGTTGATCCCAAGAGAAGAGTTTCTTTTTCTTTGTCGTAGATAAGATTGTCGCCATCGAGGCTTAGAGAGAAAGAGTCGGTATGTTTCACTCCACTGAACTCAAGATAGCTGCCCTGGACTGGCTTCGTAGTTTTCTTGATCGGGAAATACTCCTGCCACAGATCGTTTTGAACTCCGGCAGTAAAAATAATTTTATCCGCCGAATACTCATACCCATCGGTCGTCGTGATCTTTCCGTCTTTGACTTGAGTGACGAAAGAATTAATGATGGTGGAGTCGAGAGATTTTTTCGCCTCGGTGAGAAGCCAGTCGAGATATTCGCGGGGCCGGATAAGATAGGCCCGTTCTTCGATGAGATGAACTTCTTCAGACAGATCAATACTTCCAGCGTTCTTGGCAACGACAGCAAAGGGATATCTTTTTTTAAATTCATCGACTTTAGTTTTTACCCCCGTATACTGGGGAACAACGATCACCCCATGGGGACGGTCGTTATCAACATGCCTTTTAAATCTCTCAAAACTTTCAAATAAATGATCACCCAATGGTGATAATCCGGTCGTGACTCCGCGGGGAGCAACAATGGCCGTGGAGTGAAGGGAGCAAGGAAAAGCAAAACTATCGGAATAAAAAACAAGAATCTTCGCTGAGATTTTATTCTTTGCCATAGTGAAGAGAAGGCTTCGCGCCGCAATTCCTCCCCCTATGATGGCAATGGTCGTCAATTTCAATCCTTATTGTTTAAATCTTCCTACATTTTCCCACAAATGGTTGCCAATTTCCACTCCCGAGTGCCACCCTAATCTTCACCTTAATTTTCCTATCTCTTAGAGGAGAAAGCCACGTATGGCCGCTCAAACTCTCGAACCTAAAGCAGTTGTCTTTTCTACCCAAAAACTCGGCATTCCTGCCGGAAAAGTGCTCGCGACGGCGAAGCTTCTTTTTGAAGAAGAATGCACGATCCCCTTCATCGCCAGATACCGTAAGGAAGTAACAGGGAACCTCGACGAAGTGCAGATCCGCGATATCCAAGAATCCTATAATGAATACGTAGAAACTGAAAAACGCCGCGAATTTATCCTCGATGCCATCAAAAAGATGGAAATGATGACTCCGGAGCTCGAGCGCCAGATTAAAGTCGCGCAGAACCTCAATCAGCTCGAAGACATTTACGCTCCCTTTAAGTCGAAGAAAAAAACCAAGGCGATGATCGCCAAAGACAACGGGCTCGAGCCGCTGTCTGAAATGATCATGAAAGGTGACAAAGATATCCGTAATTTGACTTCCGAAATTGAAGAGAAATTCGTCAAACCAATGGCAGGAAAAATTAAAGACGTCCAGGACGCGATCAGCGGTGCCTGCGATATTTTGATTGAAACCTTCTCTCATAAGCTCGAACTCAAAGAGCGAATCCGCCAAACTTTTTGGGAATCGGGTGTGATGAAAGCGGCCCTGAGAAAAGACGGCGAAAAAATTGAAGACGCCTCTAAGTTTAAAGACTTCTTTGAGTTTTCTGAACCACTGTCAAAGATTAAAGACCCGAAATCTTCTCACCGCTATATGGCGATGAGACGCGGGATGAATCTGAAAATCCTCAAAGTGGATGCCGAAATTGTTCCGGAAATCGGAATTGGTATGGTTGAGCAGGAATTCTTTCCCAAGAAAGACAAACTCGCCAATTACGAGACACTCAAAAAGTGTGCAGAAAAATCATTCATGAACTACATTCAACCCTCGCTAGATCTTGAAGTTAAAAATGACCTAAAAAAAATCGCAGACACCGCAGCGATCTCAGTCTTTGGCATCAATCTAAAAAATCTTCTTCTCCAGCCTTACTTGGGCTCTAAAGCAGTTCTCGGAATCGATCCGGGTATTCGTACAGGCTGTAAAGTGGTCATCGTCGATCACACCGGAAAATTCATGGGTGATCACGTGATCTATCCACATGAACCACGTCTTGATAAAGTCGGATCAGCGCAGATTCTCACGAAGATGATTGATATGTTCAACATCGAGTACATCGCCATCGGTAACGGGACCTACGGTCGTGAGACACTTGATTTTGTCGAATCGCATATTGCTCAGGTGAAAGACGGAAAAGTCAAAGCTACGATGATTTCGGAATCAGGAGCTTCCATCTATTCAGCTTCAGACATTGCCCGCGCGGAATTCCCTGATAAAGACGTTACAGTTCGTGGGGCAATTTCCATTGCCAGACGTTTCCAGGATCCACTCGCAGAGCTTGTGAAAATTGATCCGAAATCCATTGGTGTAGGCCAGTATCAACATGATGTGAATCAGGTACAACTCAAAAATAATCTCGAGGCCGTGGTGGAATCCTGCGTGAATTTTGTCGGAGTCGATCTCAACACTGCCTCGGCACCGCTTCTTTCATTCGTTTCTGGAATTGGACCAACTGTCGCTCAAAATGTCGTCAAGTATCGGGATGAGAAAGGTCAATTCAAGTCAAGGCAGGAACTTCTGAAAGTTTCGCGTTTTTCTCAGAAAGTGTTCGAGCAATCGGCAGGATTTCTTCGCATTTACAATGCGGCCCATCCGCTCGATGGAACATTCATTCATCCAGAGAGGTACCCGACTCTTGAAGCTTGGACGAAAACAAAAAATAAAACATGCACTGATCTGCTGACGGATGAATCCCTTCAGAATGAGCTTGCGACGGATAAAAGATTAAATACTGAGATGGGTGAACTCACTCTCACGGATATCGTCAAATGCTTAAAGGCCCCTTCCCAGGATCCACGAACTGCCTTCAAATCAGTCGAATTCACGAAAGGAATTTCTGATCTTAAGGATATCAAAATCGGTCAGTGGTACCAGGGTCAGGTCACGAACATTACCATGTTCGGTGCTTTCGTTGATATTGGAATCAAGGAGAATGGTCTACTTCATATCTCTGAGATGAGTGATCGCTTTGTGGAAAATGCCATGGACGTTTTAAAAGTCGGACAAGAACTTAAAGTACGAGTGCTCGGCATTGACATGGATAGACGTCGTATTTCATTGTCGTGCAAATCTGATTCACAAACAGAAGGCGTCACGGGCACCGGCGCAGGAGCTCCGAGAAAAAATGGAGGACCGAGACGGGAAGAGAAGTCGCCACAGATGTCATCAGGGCCCCAATTTAAGAACAATGCGTTCGCGAATCTAAAGAATATTCAGGTAAAGAAGTAAGTATGACATTTCTCATCCTCGCTCCGGGGCAAGAGGATGGGAAGTCGGTTTGGACCTTTGACAAAAAAGATAAGAGAAAGAACACTCTCTCGTGTGTGTATCGCGTCATTATAGCGATGAGGTTCCGGCAGGATGAAACCTGCCGGAAAAAAAAATTCGATTACCGGCAGATTTTAGAAATCATTCTTACGATCATTGAGCTCTCAAGAGAATCACGGGTGTTGAGCGAGTAACTCTTTCCTTCATGGATCATCGTGAAGCGAAATTCAGAATCATTCGAATGCGGTAACTGAGAAGAGACTTCTGAAACTTTACGAATGAAAGGTGCAAGTCCAGAAAGTTCAATCGACTTAGTTTCCTTGAAGCTTCCGATAAACTCTTTGCCAAAAGAAGCTGTACGAGTGACCTTTCCGTCAGCGATTGAACATTCAACGTCGTCAATCACTGCATGAAAATGAGTTGCAAAAGCGGAAGATGTCAGTGCGAAAGCAACAACAGTGAAAAGAAATTTCATGATAACTCCTGGTTTGATAGGTAACAAGAGTAGCATCCGCCCGCAGGTGAAAACCGTCAATAGCGGGTGCATCGTAGCAGAAGGTCGACCAGAAAATAAAAAACTGATTGATTAAAGAATATTCCAATTGTTTACACCCTTGACCTTCACATTAAGGGAAGCTCTAGGATAAAAATAGCAGAGGATAATTAATGGAAAGAAATACCGTATTAGATATTGAAGGTATGACGTGTGCCTCATGTGTGTTCAGGATTGAGAAAGTCTTGAAAAAAAATGAGGGTATCATTGCTGCTTCAGTGAATCTTGCAACTGAGAAGGCCAGTATTTCCTATGAGCCATCGAAAGTTAATCTCCAGAAGATTATTTCAATGATTTCAGATGCCGGATACGCAGCGAAGGTATCGAACTCCGAGAAACAAGATCCAAATGAAAAAATAGATTTTTTAAAAAAAGAGAAGAAGCTTATTCTCCTTTCTACCCTTTTAACTTTGCCCCTCATTCTTCCTATGCTTGGTGAACCACTGGGAATTCATTTGATGCCCTCACCTTGGATTCAGTGGCTCCTTTCTACTCCGGTGCAATTTTATGTGGGAGCTCGTTTTTATCAATCTGCTTGGGGAGCACTGAAGGCAAAGATTGGAAATATGGAGCTTCTCGTAGCGATCGGAACAAGTGCCGCCTATGGACTCAGCGTTTATCTTCTTCTCAAAAACTTAAATCATCTCACCCAAAACCCGCCCCATCTTTATTTCGAAGGCTCTGCCGTCATCATCACGCTCGTACTTTTAGGAAAATATCTTGAGGCGCGCGCGAAGGGCCAAACGACGGCCGCCATCAAAGCACTTCAAAACTTAAGACCCACAACGGCACGAATAATTCAGGATAAAGAAGAGATTGAAGTGTCAGTTAATGCTATTAAATTGGGTGACCGTGTTGTGGTCAGACCTGGGGAAAGAATTCCTGTGGACGGAATAATTTCAAAAGGCTCAACTCATATCGATGAATCTCTTATTACCGGAGAGAGTCTTCCGGTAGTCAAAAAAGAAACAGATAAGGTCGTAGGTGGATCGATTAATGGTGAAGGAACAATTTTCATCCAGGTAGATGCCGTCGGAACGGAAACGATGTTATCCAGAATCATTCGAATGATTGAAGATGCGCAGGCAGTAAAAGCACCCATCCAAAGACTCGTCGATAAAGTGAGTGGATATTTTGTTCCAGCCGTCCTTATTATCGCAGCACTAACAATTTTAATCACGGGTCTTCTTAATGGGAATTGGGAAGTTGCGATCATTCATGGAGTCGCCGTACTGGTTATTGCCTGTCCGTGTGCTCTGGGACTTGCGACACCCACTTCGATCATGGTGGGAACAGGTGTCGCCGCTAAAGCAGGAATTCTTATCAAAGATTCTGAAGCTCTTGAGATCACCCATTCACTGACGATTATTGCGTTTGATAAGACCGGAACTTTAACGGAAGGAAAACCTTCTGTGCAAAAAATTTATTCTTACAATAGCACAGAGAAAAATATTTTAAAAATTATGGCCACTATTCAAAACGGTAGTGAGCATCCCCTGGGAAAAGCAATTATTAAAGAAGCTCAAAAGCAAAATGTCGCATTCACGTTTCCTGAATCGTCTAAAGCTTTTCCAGGTCGAGGATTAGAAGCTGTCGTGGAAGGGAAACATTATATTGTGGGGAGTAAGCGTGTTGTGAAAGAGATGAATATTCACGATGAACTCTCAATGGCTTCCGCAACACAAAGAGAATCACTCGGCGAAACAGTCTCATATTTAATCAATGTTTCTGAGAACACAATAATAGGAATGGTCACTTTCAGTGACACAATCAAAGAATCTGCTCGCTTAACAATTGCACAACTCAAAGATTTGGGTGTGAAAACAGTCATGCTCACCGGAGATAACAAAGGCAGTGCCAAAACTGTTGCGAATGATCTTGGAATAGATGAGTTTTACGCTGAAGTTCTTCCGGAAAATAAATCTGAAATCATTGGCGTGCTTCGTGCAAAAGGTGAAATTGTAGGGATGGTGGGAGATGGAATAAACGATGCCCCGGCCCTCGCTGCGGCCCACGTGGGAATGGCGATGTCGACCGGCACAGACGTGGCCATGCATACGGCCGGGATTACTCTCATGCGGGGAAATCCCCTCCTTATTCCGGATGCCATCTCAGTCTCAAGAAGAACTTACTCGAAAATTAAGCAGAACCTATTCTGGGCGTTTATCTATAACGTCATCGGAATACCTCTTGCGGCACTTGGCTATCTGAATCCTGTTGTAGCAGGCGCTGCAATGGCCCTCAGCTCAGTCAGTGTGGTCACGAATTCACTTCTACTCAAACGGTGGAAACCAACGAATGAAACAAAGAGCTCTGTCTGAATATTGGAGAAGTGTCAACACTCGCCGATGTCCACAGTATCAACTTTAATATTCTCGAAAAATTACTTTGGTGAAGAAAGTGACTCTAGGTATAGAGCTTCCGCACGAGCAAACTGATAATTCTTCTTCACTTCGGCAAACTTGGAGCGAGCTGAGATCCATCGATCATTTGCCTGGAGAACGTCGGGTGAGTTTTTAACCCCTCTCGTGTACTCTCGCAAAATTCCCTCACGATACTCTTCCATCACTTTCACATTGTCTTCTGCCCCGTGGATGAGTTTATGGGCAAGTTCAAGTTTCTTGGAAGCATCGAGAGTTTCCTTTTGCACCTCAAGCCGACGCTGAAATGCCTGATGTTCATAGGCCTTCGAGACGGCCTGGGTGGCCGATGTTTTTCTGAATCCCTCTCCCCCATCAAAAATTGGAAACGTAAGCCTGAAACCAATAGAAACGTCGTTTCTTTGTCCAGGTTCAGCGTACTCTCTTTCTTTTTGAGTAAATCTGAGGGCGTACCCGAAAACATCAAATTTTGGAGTCCACCAACGGGAGGCCGACTCCTTTTCAAGGAGAGAAATATCACTGAGAAGTGACGCCCTTCTCATGAGAGCAGATTGTCCAAAATTTGAACTTGGAGTTTTCTCTGTGTGATGATCTGGATGTGAATTTGAATATTGGATTTGAATTTCTTCGGAAGGGTTGTATCCCAGAAGAACTGACGTTAAACGCTGGACTGCCCCTTTCTCATATTTTATTCCCTCAAACTCCTGTTCGAGCGAAATTTTCTGCTGTTTAAAATCGAGAACGTCAGTGGATGAAGTTAGCCCAGCATTAATCCGTTTTTGAGAACCTTGGATGTTAGTCTCATTAAACTTCATCGCTTCCACAATGATACTTTCAATTTCTTCAAGATAAGCAAAATGAGCGAAAGCTTTTCGCGCCTCTGCCAGCACGTGGGCACCCGCCATTTTTTGATCAATAGAGGCAATCTCGGCTTCTTTTTCTCGTTTTGAATTCTCTAAAGAATCTTTCCCGGAGTTAAAAATATTCACATGAGCTTCAATTCCCCCAAACGGCTGGTTCACCTGATAGTAAGGACCAGTCGTGTACCGTTCTCTTCCGTAGGAAAGATTAATCTTAGGGTAAAAAGAACGGTTGAGCGATCCCTTCAGTTGTTCTGCTGAAATCAACCGCTGTCTCAGTGCCTGGACTGAGGGAGCCTCAGCGGCCAAAGTCTGAAGAGACACTTCAGTCAAACTGACAGAGGAAAAACTCAGAGACGAGAGAAGAAAGATCAAAAGAAATTGCATATATCGCCTAGTCGAGGTTTGAAAATCCAACAAAAAGATTTTGAGTTCCCTGATTAAGGAAAAAATCGATATTGAATGGTTTGTAATCTATCTTGGGAAGTTGCCCTGTAAAATGATTTCCGTTTTTCGTTAATTTAAAATCTCCCACATACGTGAATTTTCCTTTCTTCTTCACTTCGAGCTTTGCTGAGATTTGAGATTCAAAGAGTTTTAGATCAACAAGGTTCATTTTCGCGTCAAAGATATAAAAACTAATTTTCCCAGACTCGGCACGGACGAGTTCGGCCTTGTAGAGGACGGTACCTCTCAATCCTGTTCCTGCCTCGGCCTTATCAACGATGGGTGACATGATACCACCAAATTTTCCTCCTTCATCCACTTCTCCG